>JAZRTH010000465.1:0-5095 GCA_045651945.1 Thermoguttaceae bacterium | reverse complement strand
TCCTAAGACCGCTTGGCCTCCGACTTAATTGCGTCGATTGCACTCCGCCCCACTGGATCGCGGCTGTATTTTTTAAGCCGCAAAGAACGCAAAGAAATGGAAGGCGGTAACGGAGCGAGTGAAACGAGCGTAGTTACGCTTTGTTCGAAGCGTGCATACCAAACCGACGCAGCCAAAAATCTTCACGGATGGCGCCTGTCTCGGGCGCCGAAGAAATCTCACGCAAAGTCCGCGAAGTCCGCAAAGTTTTAAAAAACAGACGCTTTAGCGTCTGCTAAAACCGCGTTAGCGGTTTAATATTTCTAGCCGTGGGTTTTAACCCACGGAACAAAGAACACGCAAAATAGAATATCGTCAAACAACCTTTTCCTTCTGTCCTCCTGCATGGAGGACGGGAGGAAAAGGAACTGTAACGATTAGAAATTGCGTCGATTGCACTCCGCCCTGCTGGATCGCGGCTGTATCAGCCGCATTCATTCGGGTTACTTTTCTTCTTTATTATCTATCTTGGAATCTCTAATAATGCCATATTTTTTATCTAATTCTTCAAGATAGTCTTCAAGCATATCTGGACTTTTTTTAATCCACTCTAAAATCCAATTATAAAAATAATCGCAAGCTTCGGATTCATTATCAAAAATTTTTAATTGGTCAATTGAACCATGCTCACAATAATAAACCCACCAAGCGCCTTTTTTGGTTTGACGAATCGTAAAACCAAAAGGACGAATTTTATTGATTTGATATTCATCTTTTCGAACACGCATTTCATCCAATCTTTTTTGCAATTCCTGAATATCCATAAATCTTCTCCTATCCAAATTAAACTCATCATCCGCGATTCAGCTTCTCGCCTTGTCTGTTTTTATACGAAAAACTTGCACGCGCTCTCTATTTGCACCAATCCCTACTGCGGATAACTTTTTTATTCCTCTGGCAAAAATCTTGAATCTTTATACCGGTTTCTGAAGTCCGGAAACGGTCTGTATTTTTCCAGGTAATAAACTTCGAAGGCGTATCTCTGTATTCTGCCCCAACGATAAGCTCTAAAAAATCCGCGCTTAAATGCGGACCGTGATGTCCCAGTCCTCCGATGTTTACTGTATAATATGGCTTAAATATCAGATAAAGCAAATTACTCTTATTTTTAGGAGTAAAATGAAAATGGATAAAATCCAGGTCTGTACCGTATTTTTCAGATTGTATCGAGTCATAAACAAGTTTATAATGCATTTATCAACATATTCGTCAATCGTCATGATCGCTCCTTAATTCAACTGTTCTTTCCCCAATTGTTACTAAACAACGCGTATACTATTCGTGTTGGCTTGGGGGTGTCCTGGTCTCTTCCAGCTGTTCTCCAGATTCACAGCTGCCGGATGAACCATAAATAACCTTCATACATATAATAATCGCGCATAAGTTATATATGAAAAACGAAACGACGGGAATCCATTTGATAATGAAAGCCTGGATAGAAATTGCATTGTATTCTGACGGTAAATGGAATAAATATTCTATGAACAAATCATATTGTATCAAATTATCGCTGTTAAATATTAAAAAGGCAAAAAAAGCGCCTAAATAATGCATAACTAAGATAAAAAATATTAGCCGTAAATCACGACAAAGTAATTTTGCATATAAGGGATAGATTAACAGAAGAAAAAGAAGACAAATATATCCCAATGGAATAGAAAGGCTTGCTGGACCATATAAAAGTAAAAAAGGCAAGCAAGTCCCATGCCCTCCCCCAGTCCAATTAATACACGACCAAAGCGGAACAATGGACATTATCAATCCGATCACAATAGAAAGAATGGTTTTATTTAACGCTTTCATGATTTTCTGGACTTTCCTTTGTAAATCTCGACGCCGAAGTCTCCCTATTCCCTGCTCCCGAACGACTGTAAACCAGCTTGAGCAGGGGAAGCAGTAAAAGAAAGGGCGCCAGGCACAAATACAGTTTCAAATAACGGCAGCTTGGCGGGAAATAATGCGTCCCGCGCAGTCGATAATAGCCGCCGGCTTTTTCGAGTTGTATATTCTTGTCGTCGATCTTTTTACTGGAATAGCAAGTTCCAGTATGAGCGCCGGCGTTATCTGACCATGTAAGACGATTGATATATATTGTTTGTTCTTCCTGAAGCGTTGTGTCGAGGTCCAGGCTGGAATTGAGAACCGTTGGGCTGGACTGTTCTGTCGTCCATATAGGCAAATAGTCCGGCAACCGCGGCGAACAGCCAAGCAGAAACAATACGGTAACTATAACAAACGCATATAACGACAGCTTTGCGTATTGATTGAGATTTGAACGAAACGATATAGAATCGTTTAGGTTAATCCGAACGTTTGACTTTTTATGAGTTATCGCGGCGCAATCCTGATTTACGTCTATAATATCGTCAAAACAGATAAGCGGATAACAGTCCTCCGGCTGATTAGGATTTACAAGTATCAATAAATCATTGTTCTTTAGACCGTTCTGAATGCGATAAAGCAGGTATCGCGAAATGGAAGAACGCAGCGAGACGGAAACCGAGTACTGTTTGCCGTTGAGTTGATACGACAACTTTGGATTTGAGCTATTCGAATCTTTCTGGAAACGTCCTTTAACTATTGAACCGTTTCGGAAAATATACCATGTTTTTAATAAAAAGATCGCATAGACCACAAATAACATAAACAGAACGTATAGCGCGCCTATTCCGATTATTGTCAGTTCCCTAACTTTACAATTCTTGTATACGCCGGCGTCTGAATTCGCGATACGATAATAACCGTAAGAAGAACGTTCCAAGGCAACTTTTTCGTTCCTGGCGTGTAGTTTATTTGTATAAGAATAATCGACAATCGTTTCTTTAGATGATGCGTCAAAATAAGAAAACGTTGTCTTATAGCAGTCTTTATGACTGGAATCTGGCTGAGAGTCTGTTACAAATCCTGTTTCTCCCGTTTCATACCACGAGTAAATAACGGCGTCTGCATACAGAATATATAAAGGCAGAAATACAAACAAAAATAACAATACGGCTTTTATCGACGTCAATCTTGACGTTACTGAAAGCAAGGCGCGTATTGTTATTGTTCGCTTCATGAATTTCTGTTCTTTCCTTTGTAAATCTCGACGCCGAAGAAGAGCGGAATCGCGTCCAGAATGGACGCCATTTCTATAACCGTCGACTTTAGTCTACGGGCAGCGAAGCCAACTCCGCTCCCTCATCGAATCAGTCCTTTTCTTTCCCTCCCTCACGCCAAGCGTGAGGGAGGGAAAGAAAAGGGTATTTGTCGATTTTTGTTTTGTTGTCGTCTCCTTTCTCGGAGGTTGAAAACCGCCGGTTATAGAAATGTAACCCCTTCGGGGTTAGGGTGAATGCGACAGGAGCCAACTAAAAATAGCTTCCAGCAAGAAACGCAAGGCGGATAAACGTCAGCGTTGAGCCGTCGGCGAGGTTGAGCGGTTCGTCCAACTGCGTCAGTTCCCCGTCTGGGCTGAACGCGCGAAACAGCCCGTCTTCAAACGCTTGAATTACCGTCTCAACCGATTTGTTGACTTGCGGTCTGGTTTTGTTGGGCAACTCCGGGATCTTTTTCTCGTATTCTAAAACGTTATGCTTGACAAGCTGGGTTAACAGCTCCCGAAGCGTCTTCGGCGCCGGGTCGAAATCGAATTCCTGTTTTGTCAGCGGGTTTGAATCGTCCGCCGTCAAGTCGGTAATGCGATCCAAACGCTTGATGGTGAAGTATAGTTTCATGGTTATGGAATGTATATCTTTTCAATCGCCTTATATCCAAACTGGTTGGAAAAGAATCGATAGATTTTATCGACATAGCAGTATATGGCAACCGGATACAGACAAATGAAAAACAGCGCCGCCAGCCAGCCCGGGATTTTGTCAGGAACGAATTTTTGCTTTATCCGATAAATAAACAATGCGAAAATGCCAAAACTGTAAACGGCGGGCGCAAGTGTTACTATCAGTATATACCATTCTGTTAAAAACGTTGGACAAAAAGTTTTAACAAATGTTGGTGTAATAAGAACAGTGGGAAAAACAAGGTCAGGTAAAATCGATTGTACAAAAATGATGATTCCCGAGGATATAAAAAACGCTATCCACGATTTGATAATAGTGGATTTAGCATGCGGAACGATTTCTTCTCGAATCCGGCAAAAGGCTCTCGAGGATTTATACAATAATATCATCCACCAGATATAAAAAACAAAAAAAACGCCCGGCAGCGCTATTGCAAGAACAACAAAAAGAACCTCTGATAATTGTTCGGATACAGCTGCCAAAGCAAAGAAGAATATTAATGCCCCACAGAGGTTTATTAGAAAAAGCATTATTAGAAGTTTCCGATAATAGTACGCTCCCATCGCGGCGGCTGCCACGGGTTTGAGAGCGTTTTCATCGATATCGTTTGGTTTGAGGTTTAAGTCTATGCTCATGGTTCTATATGGACTTTTAAAACTTTGCGGACTTCGCGAACTAGAGCGTGAGGCTTTTTTGTTCGCTTCGCTCACACCCACGGGTTTACACCCGTGGCTCGCCTAAGCGTAACTAAGCTCGTTTCACTCGCTCCGTTACCGCCTTTCATTACTTTGCGGACTTCCTCCGCATCTCCGCGTCTCCGCGTGAGGTTTTCCGGGGGCTTACGCACCCCGGCTCGCCTACAGTCTTTCATTGCCTCCCCTGTACCACTGAGACTCAAAGTATAGTCGGTCGAGTTCGTAGGGATTGTACGAGGCGTTTGGGTCGGCGTCGACGGGGAGGAGTCCGTAACGAATCATCTCGCGCAGGTACGCCCAGCGGGGAACGAATCGTTTCGGACAGTCTTTGCCGTTGTTGGGCGACGGATCCCACATGCTGAATCGGTTGTCCTCTTCGAGAATATAACGCCGTCCGCGTTCGATTCCCTTGAGAATTGTCTGGTAGTCCGGGTCGGACTGGTCTTTGAATACGACTTTTCCAGATTTTGCCTGACACGTTCCCAGCCCGCCGGCGGACTTGGACAGCGGACCGCGGAGGGCTTTGGACTGTTCCGGATACGACAGGTCGAAAATAACGTGACGGTTGAATCGCCCGCCGTC
>JAZRTH010000464.1:0-1831 GCA_045651945.1 Thermoguttaceae bacterium | reverse complement strand
CGTCCCGACGAGTTTGAATCCGAACTCGGACCGGAGCTTTTGAATCGGTTCGACGATATTGCTGCAGCGTCCCCACGGGAGCTTTAACGTCGCCGCCATGCTGGTGCGAAGCGCGCGGCGACTGAGCGGGTCGCAGGAACGCGTACTAAGCAGGATTCCGTCCATGCCCAGCGCGGCGGAGGAGCGGAAGACGGTTCCCAGATTGTCCGGCTTGACGCATTCCGGCAGACAGACCAGTCGCCGAAACTCGGGATTAAACAGCGCCGAGGCGTCCGATTCCTGTTCTCGAACGCCGACCGCCATCAGTCCCATCGAGAAATCGTAGCCGACTATCGATTTCATCAGAGCGGTGGACGACGTATAAACCGGGACGTCCTGACGATTGCACTGCTCAGCAATCTTGTTCCACAGCGGCAGCCGGGATTCGTCTGCAAAAACAGACGCCATCGCGAACCGGCTTTGCGCCAGACGTTCAACGACCAGTTCCCCTTCGGCGACAAACAGACTTTCCCCTCGCAGCGTCCGCTCTTTGAGGTTGGCGTACGGCGCGATTCGTGCGTCGGTCAGGTCGAAAACGGGAACGGGTTCCATGGTATAATAAAGTCGCTAGCTATTAGCTGCTAGCTGTTAGCCTGGGAGTTTGAAACTCTCAGCTTTTATTGATTAACGTTGGATGTTGGTAAAAAAAGCTAAAGGCTAGAAGCTAGGGGCTAGAAGCTTAGCTCGCAATACGTTTATTCGATGGAATCGATGAGCTGGGTGACGTACTCAATCGTCAGTTCGTCAAAGGACTGAATTTTTCGGTTCGCTTTGGAAAGCGAGGCGTACTGGCAGTCCGGCTTGAAGATTGCGACGCGGCGCATGCCGGCTCTAAACGCCGCTTCAATTCCGGAATCGGAATCTTCAAAGACGCAGCACTGTCTGGGTTCCAGCCTCAGCTTTTGCGCCGCTTTGAGGAAGATTTCCGGGTCTGGCTTGCCGATTGTAACTTCGTTACAGGAAACGGTTGCGTCGAAAATATCCGTCCGCCCCATAATCGCGTTGATTTTATCGACAACCATCTCGATGTTCTCTTTTGGACCGCTGGAGCCAATGGCGATTTTGAATCCCGCGTCTTTCAATCGTGACAGAAAACTCTCCACGCCCGGCATGAGAATGAAGTTCTCGCGAAAGATAACGCGATAGAGTTCCTCTTTGCGGTCTTCGAGGGCTTTCATTTGCTCGTCGGAAAACATTGGCGAGCCGTCGGGGTTGAAATAGCTCCCGTTGCGGCGCCAGAACAGTTCAACAATCGACTTGAACGGACGTCCAAAGGAATTGTTGTACATGTCGCGGGTATAGACAATGTCGTTTTCTTTGGCAATCTCTTGCCACGACAGCCAGTGAGCTTCAAAAGAATCGACAAGGGTTCCGTCCATGTCGAAAATAGCGGCGTAGGTCATAGGGCGGGAATCAGGGAAAAATATGGTAAAAAGTAGCTCATTTAGTAACGGTGTACCTTTTGTTGTGAAACAGCTTTTAGCTTCTAGCTCCTAGCTTTTAGCTTTTGATGTTAGTCTTTGACTTTAAAATCTCAGCTTAGAGCTTCAAATATCCAAGCTAATAGCTAGTGGCTAATAGCTAGCGGCTCAGGTGCAGAGTTGCCGGAAGAACCAACAATCTCTTTTACGACGTCTTATTAACAACAGCAGTCAGGAAAGGGAAGTTCCTGACTGCAAAACGTTGATTTTCGCAAGGGTAATAACGACAAAACCAGATTACAGGTCTTTGAGAGAAACGGACTTGCCGTCTGCGGACAGCATCAATCTGTCCCACAAAGACAGGCTGGTTG
>JAZRTH010000463.1:0-1806 GCA_045651945.1 Thermoguttaceae bacterium | reverse complement strand
AGTCCGAAGACGGCGCCGAGCCGGTCTGGAAAGAAGGGGAAGCGGTCGTCGTCCCGTTTGAGTATTACGTCGACAAGTCCGACGACTGGGGCGGGACGGAGATCGTCCTGTGGGTTGTCGGACCGTGGGTGGACTGCCCCGACGGGAAATACACGGATCACCGCACTCATCACAATTATCATGGCGTCGGCGCGCCCAATTTCAAGTGCGAAATCGGAAAGCGAGCCAAGGGAAGCTGGACGTTCAAGCTGCCCAAGCCGTATGCCGCCGCTGAGCCGGAAAAAGGCAAGTACGGGGACTCACTGCTGTTAATCGCCCAGTTCCGCGGACACGACGACAAAAACTGGCCGTGGTCGATTCGTCACGGTCTGCCGGGCTTCGCCAGAGCCAACGGCTGGTTTGAACTCGATGCGACAACGCCGGGGAATCTCTTCACCTACGATCAGAAAGTCGTCATGCAGGCGACGCCTCTGAATAAAGCCGAGGGCATGAAACCCGCCAAGCTCAACTGGACTGTTACAAACGTCAAGGGGAAGACGGTTGCTCAAGGCTCTGTCGATTTCCCTGACCCCAGCGGCAAGCCGACGTCCATTCCAATCGACATCCAGGAAAAGGGAACATTCCTGCTCAAAGCGGAGCTGCCCGGCATGGAAGCTCGCGAGGTTACTTTCGCCCGCATTCCGGACTTGAAAAAGACTATCGGGAACGGCCCGACGCCCTTTGGCGGTCAGAAGTTTTTCGGGTCTGAAGAAGCGGCGAAAGCCAACCGAATGCTGGGTCTGAGTTCCTGCCGCGCCTGGATCAACTGGGGAAGTCTCGAACCCGCCCGCGGTCAGTACAACGAAGCAGCATGGAAGAGTCTTCGTAACAGTATCGACGTTTGCAATAAAAACGGAATTCGTCCGTGGCTGTTGATTGACGGCATCCCGATCTGGGCGATTCAGTCAGAAAAGTCGTACGGAAAAGCGTTCTCCGCCATGCCGCTGGACGAGAAAGACGTTCGACGCTTTATAACCCGCCTCGCGACGGAGTTCAAAAACGACATTATCGGCTTTGAATGGCAAAACGAAATCGTGCCGGGCGACACTTGCGCTGACCCGGTGGCGGACTACGCCATGCTGTGCCGGGTCGGGGCTGAAGCGGCGAAACGCGTCAATCCGAAGCTCCGCAACCAGCTGGCGGGCGGTCTGTGGCCGCAAACGTTCCGACAGAATCTTTTAGCCGCCGGCGTGGGCGAATACATCGATATTCTGCCTGTTCATTACGGAACCGGCTCGTCTGTTCGCGGCGCAAAACGCGATTTGGCAGCTGTCGGGTGCGCTGACAAGGTTGCTGTTTGGGACAACGAAACCGCGCTGGGCGGGACGCAGTCCACGTGGGGAATGCCGCTGTCGGAAGCGATGAAAAACACGGCGCAGGGAGACTACTACTTCTCTCATTTCCCGGACGAACTGCTTGCCGGCTGCGAACACATCGTTCTCTTTGGCGGCGAAGGAGCCGCTGCTGGCGACTGGAGCCATTTCTGGGGCGATATGAGCCCGCGACCCGGCGCCGCCGCGCTGGCGGTTCTTATCAACGCGATTGGGAACGCCAAGCCCGTCGGGGAGATCTCGCTGGGCAAGTCCGATTCCCTCAAACTGTTTGAAAAACCGGACGGCACCCCGGTTCTGATCGTTTCTACTAACGAGAAGGACGGCGAAACTGTTACGCTTCCTAACGGGTTCAATCCCAAGGCGATGGTCGATCAGCAGGGGAACGAAACCCCGCTTCCGCAGTCCGGACAGACGAAACTGACGTTGACGTCCA
>JAZRTH010000462.1:0-7506 GCA_045651945.1 Thermoguttaceae bacterium | reverse complement strand
CATTGATTTACAGGAAACTTCTTTCCGCCTTTGACAATATAGATTTCGTTATTGTGAATCATCGCCCCGGCGGTAACGAACTTATCCAGCAAACCGTCGCCGTCGTGATCTTCCCAGCCCGCCTCTTTGAGCAGTTGAATCGCCTTGACGAGGTCTTGCTCGTACGGAGGTTTGGCGTCTTTGGGGAACGCCGGGTTGAGCGGGTGATAAATCCCGCAGGACGGTTCCGCCAGATTAAACAGGATAACGTCGAACATCTCCTTGTAGTTAAAGGCGTACGACATCGCCTTGCGAACGCGGACGTCTTCAAAATACTGGGTTTTCAAGTTCCAGCAGAAATGGAACGACGTCCATTCCACCGCCTGAACTTTTGTGCATTTGGTGTAAAATTCCGGTCCTGACGTTTGCGTGTCCCACTGATTAAAGTCGATTTGCATGTAGTCCAAATCGCCTCGTTTCATAGCCATCAGCGCGATTTCCGAGGACGGAATAATATCGATTCGAACCTTTTTGAAGTACGGCTTGTCACGAACCTGTTTGCCTTTGTACATGTAGTAATCTTCGCGCGCTTCCAGTTCGATGTACTGATTTGTAACGCGCTTTGTAATTTTGTACGGGCCGGCGACGACCGGATCGTTTTCCCATTTAATGTGTTCCTTGCCGGTCAGCGACGGGTCAAGCTGCCAGGTCTTTTCATAAATATGCTTTGGAATAATCGCAAAGTTCATATTGAGGGTGTTAGTAACCAGCGGCTCTTTATGGAAGAAGACAAGAGTGTTTTTGTCGTAGGCGACGCAGGCTTTAATTTGATCGGTGCCGCTTCGCATGGCGGGCGTGGGAACTTCCCGCGTCATGATGAGCTTGAACGAGAACTCGATGTCGTAGGCGGTAAACGGTTCGCCGTCTGACCACGTGATGTCGTCTCGAAGAACGAACATGTCGCAGTAGCGGTCAGGCATGGTCTTCCATTCACGAACCGTATCTTGCGGAGCGTAGCTTTCCATCGTGTCGTAGGTATGCGACATGATGCCGATTGACATCAAATTCGCCAGATCGAATTCCGTTACAGAACTCATCATAATCGGGTTGACGCTTTTGGCGTCTGACGGGGACTGGCGGATAATCGTCTGCTCGTAATCGACTTCTTTCGCCTCGTTTTCCGGAAGACGCCCCAGCGTGTGCCGAATCTTGTTGTTGTTTTCGGGAGAATCGTTTTCCAGCTTCAACGCCTCTTCGACCGTCGTTGGCGCGGGCTCTCCGTTAAGATACTGATAAACCAGCTTCGCGCCGTCTTTAACCGGGTTAATAACCCAGCCGCCCTGTTTTTCCGCCTGAGCGTTGAGCTCCTCCAGCGTCGGGGGCGTAAACGGTTCGAGCATGTTGCCCAAGACGATTTTATCCTTTTTCGTTTCTCCCGCGGCAGCTGGCTGTTCGTCTGCGGAAGCGTGCTCGCTTTGAGCGGCAGCGCGTTCGTCTGAATTCGTCGGCAGGGGGGCTTCATCGTCTGGAAATTCACAGCCGACAATCAATATAAACGACAATAAAAACAACGCGGTAAAGGTTTGTTTCATACTTATTGGTAAAAGGGAATAGGGAGTAGGGAATAGGGAGTGGTAAGTTGTAAGTGGTAAGTGGTAAGTTAGGTGAACGCTTGCGTCCTAACCACTAACCACTAATAACTTATTACTCTCTATTATAACAACTTTCCTTCAGAAAGTTTGTACATTTTGTCCGCTTCTCGGGCAATAGTCGGGTCGTGAGTAACCATGAGGATGGTCAGCTTTTCGTCCCGCTGGAGCGAATAAAGCAGTTCGAGTATTTCCCGACCGGTTTTCTGGTCGAGGTTGCCTGTCGGTTCGTCCGCCAGAAGCAGTTTGGGCGACGTAATCAAAGCGCGGGCAATCGCGGCGCGCTGCATCTCTCCGCCGGACAGCTCGCGCGGTCGGTGTTTAACGCGGTGTTCCAGCCCAACTTTATGGATCAGCTCCATGGCGCGAAGCCGATACTGTCGCTTTTGCATATACCATTCCATAGCGGAAAAACGAACCATCACCGGCATGAGGATGTTTTCCAGGAGCGTAAACTCTGGCAAAAGATGATAAAACTGAAACACCAATCCCAAATCGAAATTGCGAAGTTTATCCTTTTGCCACGCAAAGAGGTTGTCAATGCGTTTGCCTTCATAAAAAATCTCGCCGGCGTCTATATTGCACAGCAGACCAAGCGCGTTGAGAAGCGTCGATTTCCCCGACCCGCTTTGACCGATAATCGCGGTGAACTCTCCCCGGGCGATGTCGAGCGAAAGGTCTTGCAGAACCGGAACGGTGATTCCGCCGCGAGTAAAGCTCTTATGCAAATGCTTGACCGTTGCAATGATTTTCTGTGACGGCAAGAGGGCGTCCGAATTGGACTTTTTCGGTTCAAACGGATCAGGTTCAGCCTTGGACTGACGATTGCGAACGTCCGCGCTAAAGGCTGATGATTCCTGACTTGATTTGACGTTTGAAGGTTTCATCGTTCCAGACGCTCGAGGCGAAGGACGGACAGGATTCTCCGACGGGGTCTCGCCGGAAGCGCCGGATCCAAGAAAGTCGTTCGCTGTAAATCGAACCGGTTTTCCTGACCCGGAAGCAGAAGCCGCCGAGTCGTCTCCGGCATGTTGATTCATAATTTCGTCAATCGGCTTGAGGAACTTCGAATCGTTGTCTGAACTGAAATCGTTTGGATTATTCAGCGAACGTTCGTAAGACTCGACCGCTCCTTTAGCGGCGCGAAGCGTTGACCGGGTTCGCGTCCAGTTGTACTGATCGTCGTCGACGTCTGACGCGCTGGATTTACTCTCAGACGAATAAGAAGAATGCGGTCTCATGCCTTCCGTTCCAACTCGGGACGCATTCGAATTCGATGGGGAAGAATACTGCGTTTGACTGGACGTCAAATCAAAATCCTTTGAACTGGACGAATTCGACGCAGACGACGATTTAGGGGTTCCCAATCTGCCAGAATTCCAGACGGAATCCCAGTCCGCTGTCAGATTCGGCATGGAAATTTCAGGCGCAGACGTCGAGTCCGACATCGAACTTGACGAAGAACTGGACGAATAGTCGCCAGACTTACCGGACAGATCGGACAAATCCAGTTTGATAGCCGACGGCGCGGAAGACGGTTCGGACTGGTTAGAGTCCGCCGAGTTCTGCTGCGCCAATTGGCGTGAATATTCCATCAGTCTTTCCAGCTTTTCCTGTTCGTTCATATTTTAGGGAATAGGGAATGGGGAGTAGGGAATAGCCCCTAGCTACTAGCTCCTAGCTTTTTGATTCCAGCTTCCAAGCGTTAACGCTTAGAACAACAAGCCACGAAGCTAACGGCTAGAAGCTAACAGCTAATAGCTCAAATTAGCTTCTCAGCGCTTCTACCGGCTGCATTGACGCGGCGCGCCAGGCGGGAAATACGCTGGCTAAAACTGTTACAGTAATCGTCCCAATAACAATCCATACAATGGTTTGCCACTCAACGCAAGTGGGAATCTTGTAAAAATAATAAATGTCTGGCGGGAAAACCGGGCGTCCTGTCAGGCTCGACAAACAGTCTGCAATCGGATTGATGTGATCCAGGAATATAAGACCGGCAATAACGCCAAATACCGAACCGACAATTCCCAGCAACAGTCCGTAATTCAAAAATACAAACATGATTCCCGGCGACGACGCTCCCAGGGCGCGAAGAATGCCAATGTCTTTGACCTTTTCCGAAACAATCATCAAAAAGATTGTCATGATGGTAAAACCGCAAACGGCGATAATCAAAAACATCAAAACGTTCATAATGGATCGCTCCATTTCAACCGCCGACAAAAGGTTGCTGCGCTGATCCTGCCAGGTTTGAATTTTATACAGTTCTCGATCCGGGGAATTGAACTCTTCTTTGAGCATGTCCCGTACCATCGGGCCGTCCTTCTCGTCTTTGAGCTTGATTCGAATCGCGTTAACCATGCCTTTATTGGAAATCGGATCGAACATGGCGCGCAGACGCTGCATGGCATCCAGAGGAATGAACACGAACTGGGAATCGAATTCGCTCATGTTGCTTTCGTAGATGTCAACAACGGTAAAGTTGTCTGTAATCCCCTTTGGCGGCATGGACGCGCTTGCCATTGTCAGTTTGACGTCTTTGCCGGGCCAGCAGAAAAACTTTTCTTCTCCGTCGCCCTTTCTGATTGAAGCGAGCGAAATGCCCATAATCATACCAGTGTGCTGTTCTTTCCGCGGGTCGAAAACGTGAACGTTTTCCGGCTTGCGGAACTGATTGAACGGGTCGTTAATTGCGCTTCCGGACTCGTCTTTTTGAGGAGCGGTGATCGGGTCGTTTTCTATATTGGAAACAAATCCGCTGGGCTGTGACGCCAAGGGAAGCGGATTTTGCTGAGCCGTTTCGCGTTCCAACGCCTCGTTTTCCGCATGGGGATCGGACGGCAGTTCCGGCAGATCCACCGTGCCGTCAGCGGGATTGCCTGCTTGAGCTTCGGTCGCGGGCGGGTAATTCGCCTGAACTTTGACTGCCGACTTGCCGGAAATGCTTCTCACTGCTTCGGGGTCGTCGTCGCTGTGAGGACTTGGAAACGCCTTGAGTTCGTCGTCATGCTGTTCCGCTTGCGGGACAGGAGCCTGTTCTTTAGGAGCGATTGAATCCGGAAATTCAGAAACGCCTGCGTCTGGAGCGGCGGGAATCGGCGGAACGTCTGGAACAGGAGTCGAAACTTGCTCCTCTTCCGTCAGTGGAGGAAGATTGGGCAACAACGGATCGATTTTATCTGTTTCTGGCTGAGAATTGTCCAGAGGCGGCAATTCCGGCAACCCCGGAAGCGCATCCTGCTGGGGCGACGTCTGCTCCTGAGCGTTGATTCTGTCGAGTTCTTCAGCAGGATCGGAAACCGGCTCTCGAGCAACGTCTAATGGCGGCGCAAGATTGCGTCGATACTTCCAGCCAGCGTCCCTGAGCTGCTCACGCGGATGTTCAGGGTCGGAAGACTGCTCGTAACCGTCTTCCCGCAATTCAAAACTCAGCTTTTGGCGGTTGAGCGGGTGCTGAAAATACTGTCCGAAATCTTTGGTTTCGTTTTCCCCGTTCGGATCTATGCCGATAACGTAAACCGGCTGATGAATCCACTCTTGACCAATCTGGAACGAGACAAGCCCTTGCGACTGACACAGGGGCGTCATAGAAGCGATTTTATCGCCGCAAACTTTGCGAATGCGCTCCATGTGAAGCTGGGCGTCAGGAAAGCCGCTGGCGCTCCACGATTCAAGCGTTACATCAGACAGCACCCCGTGCATACGGTCGCGCATTTCATGTGAAAAGCCCGCCATAACGCCGTTGTCTACTATCATGACGCCAACGCCAATCACAATGCATAGCACTGTAAATGCTAACAGCTTTCTGGTTCTCAGATAGCGAAGGCAAAGCTTGAGTTTGTACATATTTAGTTGCGAGTTGCGAGTTGTAAGCTATTAGCTTCTAGCCGTTAGCTTGGGAGCTTGTAGTTCTTAGCGTCAGCTTTTAAAGACTGAAATAAAGTCAAAAAGCTAGGGGCTAGAAGCTAGAGGCTAAAAGCTCTTAGTTCTCATTCTGGACGAAGGAGCGGGAACAGGATAATGTCGCGAATGGACTGCGAGTTGGTCAACAGCATGACAAGGCGGTCAATGCCGATTCCCAAGCCGCCGGCGGGGGGCATGCCGTTTCGCAAGGCGCGAATGAAATCGTTGTCCATTTTCGCCATCGATTCTTCTTCCGGAAGCCCTTCCAGCTGCTGGGAAAACAGCTTTTCCTGCAAGTCCGGGTCGTTGAGTTCCGTATAGGCGTTCGCCAGTTCCATGCTCTTGACGAACATCTCAAAACGCTCGGCAATAGCGGGGTTGGATCGCTTGCGCTTGGTCAGCGGACAGATGGACGCCGGGTAATCGTAGACGAACGTCGGCTGATCGAGCGTCGGTTCGACTTTTTCCTCGAAGACCTCGTTGAGAATGACGTCCGGGTGCTTGCCAGCCGTTTCCAGACCAATTGAGGCGGCGTACTGAGCCATCGCTGCGGTGTCAGCCGGGTCGACGCCGGTCGCTTCCTTGACCAAATCCAAATATTTGCGGCGGGCAAAGGGCGGCGTGAAGTCAATCGTGCCGTCTTTCCACGGCAGGACAAAGCTCTGACCAGTCGCCTTAATGGCGTTGACGATAATCTTTTCCGTCAAGTCCATCATGGTTTCATAGTTGCCGTACGCCTGATAGATTTCCGTCAGCGTAAACTCCGGATTGTGGCGAATGTCGATGCCCTCGTTGCGGTAGACGCGACCGATTTCGTAAACGCGTTCCATGCCGCCGACCAGAAGCCGCTTCAGATGGAGTTCCAAAGCGATTCGCATGTACAGGTCAATGTCCAGCGCGTTGTGATGAGTTACAAACGGACGAGCCGCGGCGCCGCCCGCAATCGCGTGCAGAGTCGGTCCTTCGACTTCCGTAAATCCTTCTTCGTCAAGCGTTTGTCGCAGCGACTTGAGAATCGCGCTGCGGCGCAGAAAGCGTTCCATTGTCCCTTCGCCGTAGATGAGGTCAACGTATCGCTGACGCTGGCACAGTTCCGGATCCGTCATGCCGTGGAACTTCTCCGGCGGGGGGGTGAGGCACTTTGTCAGGAACGTAATCTTGGATGCGAAAATCGTCAGTTCGCCGGTGCGGGTTTTGACGAACTCGCCTTCAACGCCGATGATGTCGCCCAGGTCAAAGCACTTGGCGATGGGGAAATTCTCTTCCCCGATTTGTGATTTGCCAATCATGACCTGGATGCGTCCGGTTTTATCCTGAATGTTGAGCCAAATGACTTTCCCGGACGGGCGCATGAGAATAATGCGTCCAGCTGCGTTGACTTGCGGTCCGTGATGTTCTGACGGTTTACCTTCTTCTTGAGAAGGAACTTCGATAATTTCCGATTCTCGAGCGCGGATTTCTGCAATCGGCATCGCGCCGTCATAGCGCTGACCCCACGGGTCAATGCCCAATTCTTCCAGACGCCGCATCTTTTCTCGTCGAGCCGCTTCCAACGCCGCGGCTCCAGTTACTGCTTCCTTAGCCATGATTGTGTTAAAGGTTGTGTATTGTTATAGTAGAACTAATAATTACAGTTATCAGTTACGAGTAATTCACCCAATATGTTCAAACAGAACGCCCGCTCCAAGAGAAACAGGAATCGAATCCGCAAAAGGGATAATCTCGCATCATGTTTTTCCTATTGTATCAATTTTGCGTAATTGGTCAAGAGCAAGTACAAAAGGATAATTTTAACAGGAATTGTTTGGAAATTACCTAATTATATTCATATTTATCTGTATGTTTTGTCTTGTAATTGAGTATCGAAGTTCAAATGTCCTTCGTTTGCCCTCGATACAATCGGTATAATCCCTACTTTCCATCTTTGTGATAAAACTGATAAAGTTTATCTAATTTACCAAAAATATTTTCA
>JAZRTH010000461.1:0-5293 GCA_045651945.1 Thermoguttaceae bacterium | reverse complement strand
AGAGAGCATTTTCGACTGAGAATTGTACTTGTTCATATACCGCTGCGCCGCCGGGCTGACGCAGTAGATGTGACGGCTTGCCTGAACCGCCTTGAGCATGTCCGGCGTCATCCACTCGTCCAGAAGAACGGACTCGTGAATCCACCAGATGTACTTTCGATTGAGCTTTTCCAGCAGTTCAATAAACTGATAATGACTTACAGCGTTACAGACCGTCAAGTCAAAATAGCCGCCCAAGTATCGAAAGACGCGATACAGCGCGCCGTAATCTTCAATGCAGAATACAGGAATTCCCAGTTTCTTAAATGACGCTTCGTTATTGCCGTGGAACCGAACCAAAGAAACAACGCTCAACCCCTGACCCCGAAGCGCTCGGCACAATTGCAATAACGCCGTCGTGCCCCCGTCGCAGTTGAGCGGGTGCGAATAGATCAGCGTCTTTTTCCCTCGATGAACAAGGCAAAACAGCAGAATTCGAAAAAAGGAAATCAGGTTGAACATTGAATTATGATTAAACCAAGTTGGGTATCAGGCGTTTTTCTCTTATGACTTGCTGCCAATTCCCAGACGTCTTAATACTCCCTTCCAGCTATCAGGCTTAAAGGCGTTTTTTAATCCCGTCCAGAAATCGTATCCTATACATTTCATCGGCTGAAAACCGCGCCAGTAATTAAACGTCAGCAATTCATAAACAAACAACGGGGAATAAATAAACAAATTGCGCTGAATCAGCTCTCGTCGTTTAATGCGCTTTTGAGTTTGATTATAGTACTTTAGCAGCCGGGTTTTATAGACGCTGTCCTCCGCCTGTTCGACGCGTTTCAAAAACGGCTCTTTGAACTGGTCGCTGGTCAGGAAAAGATAAACCTCGTTTTTATAGTAGTCTCGAACGTACCGGTCGAAATGATAAATCTGCTCGTTCAAGTCAGCGCGGACGGAGACGTTAGCGTCATGACATCGATAGGAAATCAGTTTGTCTGGAATTGTTGCAACGTCAGCAAACGCCGGAGTGAAAAGATAAATCCAGCCGTCATGACCAAAACGTTCTTCCAGGGGCAGAATCTTTTGAATAATCGTCCGACGTATCGCGCTGCAGCAGCCTGATGTGATAGGATGTTTATCCAGATTGGGCGACAGCTGACGCATATACGTCGTCAGCCGCCACGCGCCGCGAAGCTCGATTTCGTCCAGTCTCAAGTCGTTTCCAGCAGCGTCGATAACGTTTGTATTATGGAATACCAGACCGACGTTGGGGTTCTTTTCAAAGACGTTGAGCATAACCTCGATTTTATCGGCATGCCAAACGTCGTCCTGATCGGCTAAAAAGACGATGTCGCCTTCAACGTTCTTTATCGCGTTTTCAAAGTTGTGAAAGCAGCCCAGATTGCTTTGGTTTCGGATTATACGAACGACAAACGGAACGGACTCCGCCCAGCGCTCAAGGATCGCGACGGTGTTGTCCGTCGAGCAGTCGTCACAGACAACGACCTCGTCCGGCTGGCGCGTTTGCGAAGCCAGACTGTCGAGCTGCTGCTGCAAAAACCGCTCGCCGTTATACGTACACATCGCGATGGAGACCGTCGTCATTATGCCTGTTATTCTAAAATTTACGTGTTTAATAAACGATTACTTACTAAAAAACTTTCGATAAATATTCTTTATTTCATGATAAACCGATACAGGATTAATTGCATTTATCAGCCCTGTTCTTATGTCATAAAACAAAGAACGCAGCGGTTGAAAATAATGGAAGTATCCGTATTTACGGAACAATTCCGTAATAATCATTGGACTAAAAATAAATGCGTTTCTGCGTATTCGGATGCGGTTATATACGTGAGTTTCTGTTTGACGAAGAAACTGTATGTATTGACTTTTATAGACGCTGTCTGGAATTTCATTCTCAACAAACGCTCTTACTGCGTCTATCAACGGTTTATTTTGAACGAATTTATATGCGCTTGTTACGCACCAAGCTTTAGCGGCAGCGTCTTTTTCATTTCTGGACTGTTCTTTTTTAATCAACTCGGGAGTGGCTGTAACATTATTGTTATGAATGCGATGTTTAATCAGCAAATCAGGAATTGCGATTCTTTCAGCCAACGCGTTAATGCATGCAAACAACCATTGATCGTAAACCATATCATTATTAAACGGAAGCGTCTGTTTAATAATATTAGCGCGATAGGCGCCGCAGCAGCCGGAGGGATTATAATTGGTTTTTATATCAGGATTCAAAAAAACAGGAAAGTCATTAAACATAAAAAAACGAGCCAACTTTTTCATTGAAACGTTTTCAACAATTTCTGAATTCTCGTCAATTATTGAGGCGTCGTGAAACACTGCGCCAATTTGTGGATTATCATCCAATATTTTGACTAAACATTCAATTTTGTTTTCTATCCAGACGTCGTCCTGATCGCAAATCAGAATAACGTCCTTCGAACATAGAGAAACAGCATTCTCAAAATTTTTATTGACGCCTGCAGGAACGTGACGATAAATTTTTACCGGGAATGGGACAGAAATTTTCCAATTCTCCAGAATCGCAATCGTTCCGTCTGTCGACGAATCGTCGCTGACAATTACCTCGTCCGGCAAGCGCGTTTGACGCGCCAGGCTGTCTAGCTGGCGCTGCAAGAAACGCTCGCCGTTATACGTACATAAAGCGACAGAAACTGTTGACATTATAATATTTACAAAGCGATTCGAAATAAATCCATACCATCAGCTTGTGAGTTGTGTACGGGCGCAACTATAATATGTAATAAAAACAAATTATAGTTTTAGACTACTGATTTTTGGATTTTACACCCAGTCTAAAAAAATGTTAGTAATACCGTTCTCTTTGATTAACGTTTCCAATTTGTGTAACTTTTCTTTCCCATCGTTAAAAAAACGGGCGTGAGTTTCACAAAACAAATATTTAATGTTCTTGTATACGCCAGACTGAATAATATCCTCAAGCGTTTCAAATTCCGCCCCTTCAATATCCATTTTCAAGATATAGACTTCATCGTGTTTTTTAAAAACTTCGTTTTGTAAAAAATCCACCAAACGAACTTTTGGTACCTGGTAGTGTACTTCTGGTATTTCAATTTCTGGATATGGATAATGGTCTAATGAAATAGAACCGCTTTCAGTAAAATCAAGAAATGAAGTATTTAGATTACTGGACAATTTGAAATCAACAAATCCTTCGGAATCAGAAATCGCATATGGAAAAAGTTCAACATTTTCTTTTTCACGATACTTTTGACTCAGAAGTTTAAATAAAACCTTGTTGGGTTCAAAAGCATAACAATATCCGTTTAGCGACAGGATAAGATCCGTAAAAAAACCCTGATTGGCGCCACAGTCTAAGCATACCGAATTATCCGGCATTTCGTAAAAACAGTGTTCGTATTTACTCAAAATGCCCAAGTTTTTCATTCTCAACGCAATCATGCTTGGTCCATTAGGATCAATAAAACTGCGTTTAAGTAATTTAAGTTCTTCAGCAAATTCCTTTTGTTGTTTTTGAATTTGTTCCAATTTGAATTGGCATATTTGAATCTGCTCCTGATACTGAATATCATTATGCCACTTTTCACGAAAACGTTTTATAATGTTCTTAATAAATGACATTGGCGCTCCTGATTTTTAATTATTCTCATCAAAATGAATATCCCAACTATATGGTACAAAGAATTTTTGTGAATATCCATTGGAAAATTTCCAAGAAGGCGTATTAATTTGCATAACATCTAAATAATTATCTGGAGCAAAATGCGATAATCTTTTACGATGTTCGCCTATTGATTCATATTCAAACAGCGCTGCTCCATATAAATATCGACCTGCTGCAAAGGGCACATGAGGTATAACAAATTGGACATACCCCCCATGTTCAACATAACCAATTTGTTTTTCTGTAATAACTGTATTTAAACCAAGAAGATGCTCTTCATCTGAATTAATAAAAACAATATGCAAATTAGAAATATTTAGCGGCTTATTAACATGAAAATAAACTCTAATATATAATGGTTCACTTGTGTAACAAGTAGTATTTTCTGATAACGTTTCTGGAGAAGTTCCCATCAAGACCTTTGTTATATACGCTTTACGGTCTTTTATTTTATCACATTCACTTTGTAAATCATGCTGTTGCTGTCGAAACTGATAAAAATACTTTTGTACAACGTCCTCTGTATTGCCATCAGCAAGCATCGCGCCATGATCAAACAAAATCGAACGTGGACACAGATTGCGAACTGCTGTCATATTATGGCTGACAAAAACAACAGTGCGTCCTTCTTTAGTAACCTCGTTCATTTTTCCGAGGCATTTTTTCTGAAAGGCTATATCTCCAACAGAAAGAACTTCGTCAACGATCAAAATATCCGGTTCCAGGTGAGCCGCAACAGCGAAGCCCAGGCGCGCGTACATGCCGCTGGAATAGCGTTTGACAGGCATGTCTAAAAAATCTTCAATTCCAGCAAAGTCGACAATCGCGTCGAATTTTGATTTTATTTCCTTGCGGGACATGCCCAGAATCGAACCATTAAGAAATATATTTTCCCTTCCAGTCAGGTCGCCATGGAAACCGGATCCAATCTCAATCAAAGCGCGCATGCGTCCGTTGACTTTGATAGTTCCCCGGTTTGGCTTGAGAATTTTGGAGAATATCTTCAGAAGCGTACTCTTTCCAGCGCCGTTATGACCAATTAAAGCGACAGACTCTCCTTCTTCGACTTTGAAATCAACGTCTTTGAGCGCCCAGAATTCGTTTTTTTGAAGTTCCGCTCTACTGGCACCTAAACCAACCATGCCTTTGAGCATAGCGGGAATGGCGTCGCGAAGCGAGTCGTTGAACTCGCCGCGATTGAACTTCTTCCAAACGTGATTGACTTCTAATGCTGTTCCCATATCTGGTAAATACTATAAACCTGTATAAAAAAGTATTTATTATATTATAGTACACTTTTCGGAAATTTTGAATTATTTTTAAAATGGATTCCTCGAATAAAATAAAAGGTTACTGATATATTTTATATATATCGCCCAAATTAGCAACCCTCTGAGTATGTTTTCTCTTTCTTTTTCCTTCAAAATACCAAACGCGCACTTCTGGATCATCCTCATTTTAAAATAACGCGTGCATGATATCTCGACTGATTTTGTACACGCATGTGAAAAATCTTTTCAGCAAGTATAAGTAATAATAGGGAAAATACATTGGACAGCCCGCAGTCTCCAAAGAGTCCATATTGCAAATAAAAAACGATGGCAGGTCGCCGTTTCCAGGCGG
>JAZRTH010000460.1:0-3878 GCA_045651945.1 Thermoguttaceae bacterium | reverse complement strand
GGTGGAAAAATAATAGGCTATTGCGACTGCGCTACGGTGTTGTTGTATTTTTTGGAGCGTTTGAATTGATAAACGTCATGATAATCGGCAGCGGCGGCCGCGAACACGCCCTGGCATGGAAATTTACTCAAAGCCCTCGAGTTAAACGCGTTTTTGTCGCGCCCGGCAACGCTGGAACCGGCATCGACGCCGAAAACGTCCCGCTCAAAGCCCTCGATTTTCCCGCTATTGTTCGATTCTGCAAACAGAACAGCGTCGACACCGTCGTCGTCGGTCCGGAAGTTCCGCTGTGCGCCGGAATTACCGATTTCCTGACAGAGCATGGGCTTCGCGTTTTCGGTCCGAATAAAGTCGCCGCTCAAATGGAAGGTTCAAAGCTGTTCTGCAAAAAGATTTTGCGCGACGGTAACGTCCCCACCGCAGACTTCCAGGCGTTTACAGACGCCCAGACCGCCATCAACTATCTGCTCGGTCGAGAGGCGGACGCCCCGTGCGTTGTCAAGGCGGACGGCTTGGCGGCTGGTAAGGGCGTAATCGTCTGCAAAGACCGTCAGGAGGCGTTGGAAGCTGTTAAGGAAATCGCGGCTGACAAAAAGTTCGGCGACGCCGGCAACTCCTTCTTTATTGAAGACCTGCTCGAAGGCGAAGAGGCAAGCGTCCTGGCAATTACCGACGGCAAAACGCTCGCGGTTCTGCCCCCGGCTCAAGACCACAAACGCGCCTACGACAACGACGAAGGCCCCAACACCGGAGGAATGGGAGCCTACCCCCCCGCCCCGCTTGTAACGCCGGAAGCCATGCAGACGGTTATTTCCAAAATCCTCGTTCCGACGCTGCACTCGCTGCACAAAAACGACGTCGATTTCAAGGGCGTTCTGTATGCCGGCTTGATGATTAAAAACGGTCAGCCCAAGGTTCTGGAATACAACGTCCGATTTGGCGACCCGGAATGTCAGCCGCTGATGATGCGCCTCAAGACGGACATCTCCCTCATCGTAGACGCCGTTGCCGAACAGCGCTTGGACGAAATCGACCTCGAATGGGACGAACGCCCAGCCTGCACCGTCGTCATGGCGTCTCAGGGCTATCCCGGCGACTACAAAAAGGGATTCATTATTCGCGGTTTGGAAGACGCGGCGAAACTGCCCAACGTCAAGGTGTTCCATTCCGGAACTGCTCTCAACTCGGCGGCTCAGGTCGTTTCCGCCGGTGGACGCTGCTTGACCGTAACTGCGTTGGGCGACACTCTGGCAGACGCCAAATACAACGCCTACGAAGCCGTCAAGCTCATTCGCTGGGACGGCGCCTGGTGCCGTAAAGACATTGCGGACAAAGGGATTCGTTAGGCGAGCCGGGGCGCGTAAGCCCCCGGAAAAACCGCGTTAGCGGTTAAAAAGACTGGGAGAGCGCTGGGAACTTCTGGGAGAGCGCTGGGACGAGCTGGGAAAGATTATTCCCAGCAATTCCCAGAATCCTCCCAGAAAATTCCCAGAATCCTCCCAGCTTTTTTGCAAATCTTTGGTTAATCTCCCCCCCTCAAAACCCTCTTTATCGTCAATTCTTCTTTTATCTTTTTTCTAAATTTTTTCAGAAAACGTTTGACAATTCTCAAAATTCGTATTATAATATATAGTATAGAAAAATATATCTACCATCAATCCCCTTTGACGCAATGCGTCAGGTTTACATTTATTTCAAAGACATGGAGTCAAACATGACGATTCAGGAAGACCGGTTTAACCTGTTCCCTACTCGCAAGTTTTCATTCGTTAAATTGTCAGTCTTTGCGGCGTTGTTCGTCGTCGCAGCGCTGTGGAGCGCTGCTGTTACACAGGCGGACATTGTCATGTCGCTGACAAAGATATCATCTGAAGCAGACGTTTTTACAAACGTTCCCAACGCCAGCAGCGTCAAGTACGCCATCAACTACGGAGATCAACAGGTTTCGGCTCCCATCGACGGCGTTACATTCGTCAACCAGGGCGGAACAAGCTACTATACGGTTCTTGACGGCTACAACACGGCGCAGCAGTCGTTCACTTCACGCGGCTCTCAAGGACCAGGGTCTCACGGCGGCAATACATACAGCGGGACATCATCGGACGAGTTGAATAAACTGCTGGGCAGTATGATGCTTGTTGGAGGACAGAATGCCAATACTAATACGACGTTGACGTTTGGCAATCTGGAGGAGGGTAAAACCTACACAGCCCGTATTTTGGCTCGCGCATGGGATACCAACAGAGCCAGGCAGCACACGTTTACCATTGATTTGGACGCGGACGGAAAAGGAGATACGTTCACCTACGGCGGGAATTCCGTAACCAGCCAAAATGTCAAAGAAGATCAGCCGTTTTCCGGTGAAACCTACACTGGCGCATACGCCGTCGATTTTACGTTTACCGCTCAAAGCAATACGGCAACAATCAACCTTTTGTCTAGTTCCACCGCTGGCGAACCGTGGCATAATTACGGCGTTATGCTCATCGAAAACAGTAACGAGCGTCAGACAATAACTCCTGCGATCTATAACGGCAGCTTTGAAGCGGACAAGTGGGTTCTTAAAGATAATAAGGACGACGGACACGGCTATTTGGATAGAACTGGCAATGCCGGCGTTATTTCCGGATGGCAATTTACCAACTTGACCAACTCGACAGTGAGCGCAGGTCTGGCTTGGGTCGGCGGTCCATGTCAGGATTTTCTGGGAAATCAAACTCCTCCGAACGGAAACCAGCTTGCGTGGCTCCAAGGTAATAACAATATGGACGTGCGTCTGTATCAAAACGTTTACGGTTTTAATCCAGCAGATAAAGATACAGTTTATCGAGTTAGGATGGATTTAGGAACAAGAGGAACCAATAAACCAAGTTTCTCATTATATATTGGAGAAGATCAGTCTACTGAAAAGGCGTATATTTCCTCTAAAGAAGTTCCGAGTGGAAAATTTACTACATACGGCGCAGTTTTCGCTCCGAACGCGGATACTCAGACTATCGCCATTGGAAATAAAACCAGCGGCGATAATACATTGTTAATCGACAACGTTCAGCTTCAGGCGTATGAACTGACGACGTTCTTCATTGATAATTACAAAGTTACAAACAATCGGAACGGAGCGTCTATTGGCATGGCAACTGGCGACGCTGACGATCGTTTTGGCGGTTTGCTGGGAGGTTTAAGTTATACAGTTAAAGTTTCTGGCAATGAGCAAATTCAGGTTGGACATAATTACGCCGCTAATGATGTAAATGAGTGTAACAAGAAATGCACAAACGCGCTGTTTTTCGCAACAAGATCAGACAGAGATCAAAGTCATGCTTCTCCCGATTATAATTTTGCAAACGTTGGAGCGATGACAACTTCCGATGAAGGCGGAAGAATGTACGACATCAGTTTTCAGGTCGCGCCTCAATTTGATGAGGGAACATCATCATCAAACTGGGCTGCTATTATTTTTGGAGTATCTGAATCTAAACGAACAGCCAACGTCAACGGTAGCGACGGCGTTGGGATTCTGTTCCGCAGAAATGGCGGAGTTGAGATTTGGGATAAAGGAAGCAAAATAACTACTAATAATGTTTTTACGTTAGATAACGATTGGGCGAACGTGCGAGTAGTCTATTTTGTTCCCGATTTTAATGGATCTTCTCCGGTTGAAGTCAGTTTGTATATAAACGATAAATTGATATCGTCTTTCCAAACTGCTACAGGTTTTATCGACAACTTCATTCAGTTTGAAGGATATTCAAATTCTTCAGACGGCTATAGACGCAGTCTTGTTAAGAACCTCGTTGTCAAATCATCAGCGGAACTTCAGTATGACGTTTCCAGAATTCAGGACTTGAGCCGGGAATGGGCGCCCAACGGCAAAGACA
>JAZRTH010000459.1:0-1033 GCA_045651945.1 Thermoguttaceae bacterium | reverse complement strand
CCTGGGGCTTTGAGCCTGACGCTGCGCTTGCGACGGATACGCCGCCTGTTCCGGACTATATCAACTGGGACTGCTGGCTCGGTCCGGCGCAGTATCGACCGTATAATCCCTGTTATCTTCCCCGGGCGTGGCGCAAATGGTGGGCGTTCGGCAGCGGTACGATGGGAGACATGGGAACGCACCTGCTGGATTTGGCGTTCTGGGCGCTCAAGCTGAAAAACTGCAAGACGATTAAGGCCGTCGACGGACCCAAAGTCAATCCGGAAACGACTCCGCTGAGCCTGGAAATTGAGTACGGCTTCGAAGCAACCGACGATCAGCCCGCATGCACCGTCCATTGGCTTGACGGCGGGAAATGCCCTGACATCCTCAAAGAAAAGAACATTCCCGAACGGTACAAAGCTGTCCTGTTCGACGGCGAGAAGGGGCAACTGGTTGCCGACTACGATTATTTCGCCCTGTATCCGGAAGAAGAATTCAAGTCGTATCAGGCGCCGGACCCTTGGATTCCCAAATCGCTCGGACATCATCAGGAATGGCTGCAGGCGATTCGCGACAACAAGCCGGAAGACTGCCTGTGTCGGTTCAGCTACGGCGGACGTCTGACGGAAACCGTTCTTTTAGGAACCCTGGCGTACCGAACCGGGGAAGACCTCGTCTGGGACGCCGCCGCCTTGAAAACGAACTCCGCCGCTGCGAACGCTATGATCGAAGTTCCGTATAGAGAAGGGTGGACGCTATGAGAGTTAGGAGTTAGGGGTGAGGAGTGAGGAGTTTCGCAAGCGCACCGCAAAGGTTATTTGCAGGTCAGTCCGTTCACGGATTTTACGGATTAGACGGATTTTCACCGATTGGTTTATTCTAATACTGTATTTTTCCTCCCCTTACTAAAGTTTTTTGGAAAGGGGAGGTGCGAAGCCGCACGGGCAGTCCGCGCTGCCGCGCGAGACGTATTATAACCGCTCTCGTTGGTCGTTTTTATTTCCTTCTTTACTAAAGTTTTTTGGAAAGGGGAGTTTGAGGGGAAGAACCT
>JAZRTH010000458.1:0-1589 GCA_045651945.1 Thermoguttaceae bacterium | reverse complement strand
AGGAGTAGCGGTCGGACGCGCCCCAGAATGTAACCGCCGTAATCTTGTCGGCGTTCTTAACCAGAACGGCAAACGCTTTCGCGTAGGCGTCCGCCTGCTTTTGAGCGATTTCCGGCGTGTACTCGTGTTCCTGACGCGCCTGATTCTGCCGCAACGCGTCGGGACCGTGGTAGTTGGAATACGTCGTCATGTCAAGTTCCGTAATCTGGACTTCCAAGCCCAGCTCGGTAAAGGCGTCAATTGACCGCTGCAGTTCTTCCGGGTTGAAACTCTCGATATTCCAGTGCGCCTGCATGCCGACGCCGTCAATGGGAACGCCGGCGTCGATGAGCGATTTGAGCATTTTCACCGCCCGGGCGCGTTTGGCAGGATTGATCAGGTTGTAGTCGTTATAGAACAGTTTAATATCCGGGTCGATTTTCCGCGCCGTTCGGAACGCCTGAGCGATAAAGTCTTCCCCGCAGATTTCGTACCACGGGCTGCGAGTTCGATAGACGCCGTCGCCCCAGTCCGCCAGAGCCTCGTTGACAACGTCCCAGCAGTAAACCTTGCCCTTGAAATGCGTCAGAACCTTTGTCATGTACTCTTCCATGCGTTGATAAAGCGCTTCCTTGGTCAGACGCTGCCCGTTCTCATCCTGGAAGAACGACTGCGGGGTTTGACTGTGCCAGACGAGCGTATGCCCGCGCATTTTCATTCCGTGCTCCTGAGCGAACGCAACCAGCGCGTCCGCCTGATCGAAGCTGTAGTTCCCGTCCGGACGGTAAATCGCTTCCGGCTTCATGCAGTTTTCCGCGGTGAGACTGTTGAACTGCCGGGCGATGTGCGCTGACAATTCCGGGTTTCGGAACTGGAACGGCGTAACAGCGCAGCCAATAACGAACTTCCCGGCGAACTTGTCCTTGAGCGTTGAGACGGCTGAGAAATCTTCCGCCGCCGCGTCCAGACCGACATGATACCAGTCAAAATCCGCCGTTCCGCCAGGCGTTTGAGTCGAGAAATAAAACAGACCGAATCTGTATCCCATAAAATGCGGGAGCGTATAGGACATTTTCAGTTCTTCCGAAACGGTCGTCCAGGACGAGCCGTCGAGCGAATAGCTGAATCGGGCGAGGTCCGCCTGACCGCGGAAATCGCAGGAGATTTTCAGATACACGACGTCTGAGTCAAACTCCCTGACAACCGTTTCGACCTTCTCTCCGTTGTTGCGTCTGTCGTTTAGAACAGTAACCAGCTTGTTCTTCCCGCCGTCTTTTTTAACGCTGATAAACCCATAGAACCGTTGCAACGCAACCAGACCCGCGTAGTCGCCGTCGCGCAAGCCGGAGCAGTCCAGACGAATCGCCGCGGCGCAGGTCGGTCCGAACGTCCGCTGCGTGAGCGTGTTGCGCGCCTGCGTTACGTCGCTGTCAACACGGCTTGTCGTCAACCGGAAGAACCCTTCCCGCTGCGTCAAAGACCAGTCAGAGGGAACCGGGTTGTGATTCCACTGCCAGGCGGGATCGAGCGTTGGGGAATTGAACTCATCGCTTGTAACAATTTCCGGAATCTGACTGTTATGAGCGGGCAACGAAGTCGGATCGTAGCCA
>JAZRTH010000457.1:0-3637 GCA_045651945.1 Thermoguttaceae bacterium | reverse complement strand
GGAGCAGGAGCCGCTTCTTTCTTTACTTCAGCAGCCTTTGCGGTTTCTGCGCGGAAAGCCTCTAAGGCGCCCGGACGTTGAGTTCCAATTAAAATCTTGCGACGCGGCGGCGCTGGTTTCAGCGGAGCCGATTCTGGCGTTGGGGAATCTGATTCCGGGATACTTTCCGGCTTTTCCTCGCTCATGGTATAAAACCTCTGATACAATACAACTCTTTAAAATAACCTGACGATTCCGTCTGCAGCTTTTAACGTCTAAACTGCAACCATAGCGGAATTCGTTTAAAATACACCTATAATATATATTGGTTCATTCCCAAAATTATACATATAAATACAGTTTCGTCAATTCCCCTGACAGAAAAGTCATCAAAATCGGGAGAAATTTAAGAAAAAAATCAAAAAAAGATCATTTTAGTTATTTCCTCCAACCTCGTTTTGAGGTATAATAGTAATAAAAATGGATATTGGATAATTGTGTTGTTAAACTTGCCAGAGAGTTTTTTCTCAAATCATCCATTTTCTTACAGAATTATCATACGATCCTATGCCATTTCAGTTTTATTGCCCTAACGGACATCTGCTTCAGGCAAACGAGGACCAAATCGGTCAATCGTGCGTTTGCCCACATTGTCAGGTTGAAATTGTCATCCCAGCTCCCGCTGGGTATACTCCCGCTTCGCCTGCAACGCCGCCAAACGCACCGACTACGCAGCCGCCGGTAACCTCTTTTACAGGGTTTAATCCCCAAAACACCCCTAGCGCTCCAGCTCCCTCCGTTTCTCTAAACATCCAGAGAAAAAAGAAAAAATTCGATTTTGGAGCAGCGGCGCAAGAATCGAAAAACACTGGTCCAAAACCCGCTCAAAAAATGGATATTGGCGATCCGGACGAAGACTCCAGGCTTCATTGCTTGTGTCCGACGGGACATTCCCTTGAAATTAACAGGGATATGATTGGACAAAAAGCCATGTGTCCGTACTGTCAAAAGACGTTTGTTATTACTCTCGAACGAACGGTAGAGTACATCAACAAAAAAAAGCGCGCTGAGGAACTGGAAGATAAAAAAATGGCAAAATTCTGGTTTCAGTGGGCAATTGTCGCCATTGTCCTTGCCGTTATTTTTATTGCCGTGATGATTGTCCTGGGCGTTTCCCGCTGATAATTTACTTGTCTGAATTATATTTCACAACTTTATTTTAGCAGTCAAAATGAAAAACTTGAAAAACGTAACTTCATTAATTTATTCAGTTGTCCTTTTGGTTTTTGCCACTCTCGGCTGGCAGATGTATTCTATTTTTGACGAACACTTTTCCGCCGCCAAAAGACAGCTCGAAGAAGCAAAGGAAAAAATTTCTCAGTTGGAAATTGCCAATCAAAAGCTGGAAATGGCAAACATTTTTTTGAAAAAGACTCGCCGATTGGCTGTCATTTCCGACATTGTCAAAGAAAAACAAGAAGGGTCTGACGTTGTCAAAACAACGTTTTCCTTTTCTGAAATCGACCTTGCTGACGCCCCTATTGGAGAAAAACGCACGTTTACCATTGATGGCGACGTCCTTTATATCGATACGCTGGTAATCAAATTTGAAGACAACTTCGTCGAACAGGGCGATGTCTTAAAAGGAAGCGCTTTGTGTCTGTTTAATCGGCTTTTCGGAGAAAAACAGAAACCTGAAGAAGGATTTAGAATTGACGCTGAAGGAGAAACGCCCAAACCGTACAAATTGGATTCTCCTGACACAACCGCGTTTGAAAAAGAGCTTTGGGGGAACTTCTGGAAATTGGCTCAAGATCCTGATTTCGCTAAAAAAATGGGCGTTCGCGCCGCTCACGGCACAGCCCCTTCAATGAAGCTTCAAGAAGGTTCAACCTACAAACTGGAAATGCGAAACACCGGCGAGCAAACGATTACAAAGCAATAAGGTTTTTAACCTAATCGGAGAAAGTCCCATCATGAAGTTTTTATTTCAGTTAAAGAATCTTCCAAAAGGCGTTTTGTTCGCGGGAATTGGCGTTGCCGTACTGCTTTTGTCAATTTTATTTGACGCGCTCCCTAAAGGGTTCCCAACATTCTTCATTGCCGCCGCCGTTGGAGGTCCGCTGATTTATCTTGGGATTAAATCCTATTTGCAAGACCGCGAAATTCAAAGGCTTCTGCAAGCCAATGCGTTCTTAAAAATGAGTAAACGCATGGCGATTATTTCCGATATTAAAAAAACGGGAGAAAACGGCTCTGTTAAAACATCCTTTACGTTTACGGAACTGGATCCGTCAGAAGAACCATACGGTGAAAAACGAGAGTTCACAATTGAGGGGATTTGTCTTTATATTGACTCGATGGTCATCAAATTTGAAGATAAATACGTTGAAAAAGGAGACGACTTCAAAGGAAAGGCTTTGTGTTTGATTCGTCGTATTTTTAGCGAAAAACAAAGACCGGACGATGGCTTCCCAATTGACCCGGAAGGTCAAACGCCGCCAGCCTGCGTTTCCGAGAACTCGCGCTTTCAAAAATTCCAGGACAGTCTTTGGCAGGAGTTCTGGAAATTGGCTCAAGAGCCGGAATACGCCAGTAAAAAAGGCGTTCGCGCCGCTCACGGGTCTGCTCCTTATACGCAATTGGAAGAAGGAGCTACGTACAAGCTGGAAATGCGAACAACCGGCGAGTTGACGATCAAAAGACTGTAAAAATGTCGGGAGTTAACGCTCCCGATTTGTTTGTTATAACTCTATTTCCTATTATGAAAATCATCCTTCTGGGCTATCCAAACCGGGCGGGAATTGAAAAAATCGCGCAGGATTTAACGCCAGAAATCAGCAAGGTTGCCGAAATTGTCTGTTCAGACTTTACCGGCGAAAAAAATCTGTCACGTTACAAGGCGGACGCCGTCGTCGTGCTTGGCGGGGACGGGTCAATATTTCGCGCTGTCAACCAGATGGGCGAAAAACAGCGGCCGCTGATTGCCGTCAATCTGGGCAGGCTCGGCTTCCTGGCAGACGTCGCTCTGGAAGAACTCGTTCCGCTGCTTAAACTATTCGTCGAGAAGCCGCTGCCGGTCGTCCCGCTGATGATGTATCAGTGCCGGATTCTTCGCAACGGCAAGGCGATTAAAACGATTCAAGGCGTCAACGAAGCGGCAATTCTCAACGGAGCGCCGTTTGACATTATGGAAATTAAACTGTACGCCGACAAAACCGATTCGACAACCCGGCGTTCGCTGGCAGACGCCCGCGCGCCCTTCGATCAGCGTTTTGAACTGGTTACAACGTACAGCTGCGACGGTCTGATTATTTCGACGCCTGTCGGGTCGACGGCGCATAACCTGTCCGCCGGCGGTCCGATTTTGCATAAAACGATGCAGGCGTTTGTCGTCTGCCCGATTTCCGCTCATACGCTTACCAATCGTCCTGTTGTAGACGATGCCAATCGGGTCTTTGTGATGGAAATCGTCAATCCCAACCCGGAAACAAGCGTCGTTGTCGACGGTCAGATTCTGGACAGACTGGAACCGGGAGATCAGGTGGAAATCCGAAAATCCCATTTGAGCGTTCAGCTTGTCGCCTCGCCACACAAAAGCTATTATCAAACCCTCAGAGAAAAACTCGGCTGGAGCGGTCAGCCGATTTATCGGGTC
>JAZRTH010000456.1:0-1861 GCA_045651945.1 Thermoguttaceae bacterium | reverse complement strand
GATGTCATGCATGAGCGCGTTCACACTGCTGGCGCGGAGTCGCGGTCGGACGTCCGCATCGTGCGCGGGCTGCGTCTGGAGTCCGCCCGATTGGGGATTACCGGAATCGCCGACGTGGTCGAGTTCCATAAAGTCAGCCCGGCGCCGTCCGATAACTGTAACGCTGCGCCGTCTGTCTGTCAGGGCGTCAAACTCCCGAAAAGAAGCGGGCTGTGGGTTCCCTATCCTGTCGAATACAAGCGCGGAAAGCCCAAGCCGGACAACTGTGACGCCGTCCAGTTGTGCGCTCAGGCCATCTGCTTGGAAGAGGCGTTTAACGTCCAGCTGACCTCCGGCGCGCTGTTTTACGGTCAAAGCCGACAGCGGGTCGTTGTCGAGCTGACGCCCGAGCTGAGACGCGAAACGGAATCGCTGGCGCTGCAGTTTCATCAGCTCATTTCGTCCGGCGTCATTCCGCCGCCGGTTCTGCAAAAGCGATGTCAAAACTGTTCCATGGTTGACGTCTGTCTGCCCTCCGCCGGCGGGAACGTTCAGCAATGGGTCGATTCCATGGTCGAAAAGAATCTCAAGGAAAGAATCTCATGAAACGTCACGGAAACACCCTGTACATCACGACTCAAGGCGCGTACGTCAACCGGGACGGCGAAAATATGGTTATCTCCGTCGATAGCGTGCCAAAAATGCGAGTTCCGATTCACACGATTGCCAGCGTCGTCTGTTTTGGAAACGTGATGTGGACGCCGCATTGTCTCGGACTGTGCGGAGAACATAACGTCCCGGTTTCCTTCCTCAGCGAATCCGGCAAACTCTTTGCCCGAATGGTCGGCCCACAGTCTGGAAGCGTCCTCCTACGCCGCGCTCAGCACGAAAAGACCCGCAATCCGGAAACGATGTCACAAGCCGCCCGGATTATCGTCAGCGCGAAAATCGCCAATACCCGATCCATGCTCCAGCGCGCCGTTCGCGATCATGGCGATAAAATCGACGTCGACGCGATTCGTCAGGCGTCCGATTTGATGATGCGCTCTCTCCAGACGCTACGGTGCGACATGCCTCTCGACCAGGTTCGCGGAATTGAAGGCGACGCCGCTAAAGTCGCCTTCGCCGTTTACGACCACCTGATTCTGGTCGATAAAAAGAACTTCTTCTTTCATGAACGCTCCCGCCGCCCGCCGCTGGACAGGGTCAACGCGCTGCTGTCGTTTGTCTATACGCTCCTGGCGCACGACCTGGCTTCCGCCTGCGAAGCCGTTGGGCTGGATCCGCAAATGGGATTCCTCCACGCTGACCGCCCCGGGCGCCCCTCGCTGGCTCTGGATATGATGGAAGAGTTTCGCCCGTGGCTCGCCGACCGGCTGACGTTGTCGCTCATTAACCGCCAGCAGCTTGGCGCCTCGGACTTCAAATTTCAGGAGAATGGATCTGTTCTCCTATCCGACTCCGGCAGGAAAACCGTCCTCACCGCCTGGCATAGCCGAAAAGACGAAGAAATTACTCACCCGTTCCTCAACGAAAAAATGACCGTCGGACTTGTCCCGCACGTTCAGGCGCAGCTCATGGCTCGCTGGATTCGCGGCGATCTGGACGCCTATCCGCCGGTGTTTATTAAATAACGGTCAAGTGCAAGCGAATAGTCCCCACTTTGGGATAATTTTTGTGTCATTGGGTGGCGACTTTATGCTTGCACTTGACCAATAACCTTTGCGCTGGGTGTAAGTGATATTGGGGGGTAAGATTATTATTGTAGCCCACGCCTACAGGCGTGGGAGTCCAGTACAGTGAAAATATTATGATAACGCGCGAATTACGATTCCTTTCCCGCCTCAAATGAGGTGGGGAAGGAATCGTCGGGCAAGCGTTT
>JAZRTH010000455.1:0-1923 GCA_045651945.1 Thermoguttaceae bacterium | reverse complement strand
TATTGCCTACTGCCTACTGCCTATTTTCCTCCCCCCCTCCTTTATTGCATTTATTCAGGCGATATAATATAATTGTCGTGTACAGAGTTCACGGCTTGCATTTCCCACGCGGGTAAAGCGTGGACAACTCCAACCCTCAACAGTTATAAACGCCATGGAACGAAACGAAGCGCTCAACGCGGTAAAACAGGCGCGAGAAGCGGGTAAGATTACAGCGGAATCGGAAAAGAACATTACGCGATGGCTGACGGAATCGCAGTTTGAAGCGTACTTCGATACGCTTGTCGACTACATCAGTCAGGGGGCGTGGAAAGAGCTGGACGACGCCTTCTGGACGGTAATTCCGTTTGGAACCGGCGGACGCCGCGGCAAGATGTTTCCCGTCGGCTGCAACGTTATCAACGACCGCACGATCGGAGAAAGCGCTCAGGGAACGGCAACGTACGTTAAAAACTTCGTCGGCTCTGACCATCAGCCCAGCTGTGCGATTGCGTACGATACGCGCCATCGCTCAAGAGAGTTTGCGGAACTGTGCGCGTCGATCATGGCGGCGAACGGGTTCAAAGTCTGGTTTTTGGACGGATACCGCTCCACGCCGGAAATGTCGTTCATGGTTCGATACAAGGGCTGCGATTGCGGAATTATGGTAACCGCCAGCCACAATCCGCCGTCTGACAACGCCGTTAAGGTGTACTGGTCAACAGGCGGTCAGCTGTTGCCTCCGCACGACAAAGGCGTTATCGACTGCGTCATGGCGACAGAGCAGATTCTGATTGCCGATTTCCAGGAAGAGTTGGAAAAGGGAACTATCGAGTACTGCCAGGAAGAAGTCGACAAGGCGTTTATCGACGCTGTTTTGAAGCAGTCTCACCCGGGACCGCGAGACATCAAGATTCTGTATTCTCCGCTGCACGGCGTTGGGGCAACGTGCGTTCTGCCGGCGTTGGCGGGCGCGGGATTTGACAACGTTGAACTCTACGGTCCAACGTCCAATCCCGACCCGGACTTTACGAACGTTCCCAACCACGTTTCCAACCCGGAAAACGCTGTTGTGTTTGACGCAATGATTGAATACGCCAAGCAGAACGACTTCGATTTAATCATGGCGACAGACCCGGACAGCGACCGCATGGGCTGCGCTGCCCCGCTGAAAATCAACGACAAAGCAGGGAAATGGTCAATCCTGACGGGCAACCAAATCGGGGCCCTGTTTGCGGAATATCAGCTCGAACAGGCGTGTAATTACGGAGACACCGCGATGGTGGCGTCGGCGAGTTACTACATCGTCAAGACGCTTGTAACAACTGACCTGATTCGTAAAATTACAGAATCATACGGCGCAACGCTTGTCGGCGATTTGCTGGTGGGGTTCAAGTACATCGGCGGCGCCATGGACGATCACGGAACCAATGGGTTCCTGCTCGGTACGGAAGAATCTTACGGCTATCTTATCGGCGACCACGCTCGAGACAAAGACGCCGCGGTTGCGTCGATGGTCTTTGCGGAACTGGCAGCCAAGGCGAAAGCCGAGGGTCTGTCCATTCACGAAAAACTGGCGGCGATTTTCCGCCGTTACGGCGTTCATCAGGAACGAACGATCTCCGTTATGGCTCCCGGTGCGGAGGGCATGGAAAAGATCAAGCAGGTCATGGCTGGATTCAGAACGGCTCCTCCGGAAACCGTTGCTGGCATGCAAATCGCCTGCGTTAAAGATTATCTTAACCAGACGACCAAGACCGGCGACGAATTCGAACCGCTCGTCGGACCGAAAGGCGATCTGGTTATTATCGAGCTGGAAAAGCCGGGGAATTACGTTGCCGTCAGACCGTCTGGCACGGAACCGAAGATTAAATTCTACATGTTCACGTGCCTTCCGCCGGAAGAATCTCAAAACGTTGACGAAGGCGTTGCCGTTTTACAAAG
>JAZRTH010000454.1:0-1389 GCA_045651945.1 Thermoguttaceae bacterium | reverse complement strand
GTATCGGGTAATTCGCGAAATCGGTCACGGCGGCATGAGCGCGGTTTACGAAGTTTTTGACCAGGCGTCAAATCGTCCGGCGGCGCTGAAAGTTCATCGAATGCATCAAGCCGTAAGGGAAGCTGAAATCCTCAAAAATCTTCATCACGAAAACATTATTGCTTTTTACGATACAGGAACGCAGGACGATATTGTTTATACAGTTATGGAATTTGTTGACGGCTCCAGTTTGGATAAAACGAACTGGAAAACGCTCTTTCCTGACAAAACGCCAGATCAGTCGGCGGCGTTGATTATTTTGCAGTCGGCGCGCGGATTGGCGTACGCTCATTCGCACGGCATTGTGCATCGAGACGTTAAACCGGCGAATATTCTTCTTACCAAATCCGGTTCCGTTCGGCTTTCCGACTTTGACCTCGCGGGCGGAGAGAACGCGCCTGACGTTCCGCCCAGCGGCGGCACGATGAAGTACATGGCGCCGGAATGTCTGATAGCTCAACAAGATTCAGCGATGTGTTCGCCTAAAGTGGATCAGTACTCGTTGGGAAAAACCTTTTTCGACATGCTGGATGAAAATTCTTCTCCCGTTTTGCTTGACATTGCAAAGCGCGCCATGTCCTGCGTTCCCGCAGAGCGATTTGAATCCCTCGACGTTATGGCAGACGCAATTGAAGCCTGGCTGAAAGAGCAGGACAAATAATTATGTCTCTTTCGGTAAGTTGGCGCCTATTGTTGTGAAACAGCTTTTAGCTTCTAGCCTCTAGCTTTTGATGTTAGCCTCTGACTTTAAAAACTAAGCCTAGAGGTTCAAATGCACAAGCTAATAGCTAGCGGCTAATAGCTAATGGCTTCTCAGATACCAAATTGTCGGATGAACCAATTATTTGACGTTCCCGTTTATCGAAATTTTCCGTAAAATTTTTGGTTTTGGAGGCATTCGAGGGCTTGCAACTGTTTCGCAATTCAAGTAAAATAATAGAAATGTAGAAAAAGAATGTTTTGATTCACTCATATTTTTAATGGAGATTTCCTGTTATGGTAATGAAGAAATTCATCAACGATCCCGAAAATTTGACCACAGAACTTTTAGCCGGCATGCAGATCGCGTTCCCGGACAAGATCGTCGTAGATCAGAAACTGGTCTGCCGCGCCAATCCGAAGTCGACCGACAAGGTTGCCATCGTTTCGATGGGCGGAACCGGGCACGAACCGGCAATCAGCGGTTTTGTCGGCTACGGCATGCTTGACGTTTCCGTTGCTGGCGACATTTTCGCCGCGCCCGGCGGACCGAACGTCTACAAAGCTCTGGAAAAGATGAATCGGGAAGCCGGTACGCTGTTGATCGTTCTTAACCACGCCGGCGACGTCATGAGCGGCGACATGGCTATG
>JAZRTH010000453.1:0-1982 GCA_045651945.1 Thermoguttaceae bacterium | reverse complement strand
TAACCAGGGGAAACATCTCATACGGCACAATTGCCAAACTGGGGGGCGTCCCGATGGAAATTGACTACCGGGAATACATCGTCCGCGTCGAAGCCCTCCCCGCCAAATTCATCCCGCAGCAGCGCGACGTTATCGAAGACCAGGACGGACGCTGGGAAGTATTTAACAACAACACGCAAGATGCCTGGCGTTTCTGCGATCCCACACATCAACTAATCCGCATTTACACGCGCAAAATCAAATGACAGTTTTAGAACTCTGGACAGAACTTACAAAGATTTTACAGGAAGAAGTAAAGGAATGTAAGGTCTATCGGTGCTATGACATCCTGACGAAACTGGAAGAAATTCAATCAGACAATAAGCCCCGAATTTACGTCCAGTTATCCGCCGTCAACGCTGCGCCAATCGGCTGCGGTCAAGCCCTGCGAACGATTGAAAATAAGATTGATTTTATCGTCTTCATTGTCTGGAAAATGCGGTCGGACAATATCGACGAATACGACGCCATGTTACCGCTAATTGACCGCGTTACATCGGCGCTATCATACAAAAAATACATGAAAGGCTCTGGCGATACATTCTCGCTTTTAAATACCGAATTCGGCACTTCAGATGAATTGTACGACAAAGACATTCTTACCGGGAATGGCATTTTTCTGACGTCAATTACCGTTTCGACGAATTCGCGAAAAGTCAAATCCAATGGCTAAAGTACGACACGTTGACGCTGCATTAAAAAACGTTCGGCGCGAATTTAGCAAGGTCAGGTCGTCCGTCAATAAGAAGGCTGACGATCTCGCTAAAGGCGTTTGGATGGCGCTGTCTAATGCCAACGTCAAGAGCGAAGCGAAACCGCCTAGCCGGGGCGGGAAGTTTCACGGGAACCGAAACTATTACCCGTCGTCCGAACCGCTGACCGCCTTCGTACCGCAAGCCCAGGGCGGTTATGACAATTCGGAAACCGTCAAGGACTTCGTCAAAAAGCTCAAGCGAGAGCGAACGACGTTGACGAAGAAGCAAATTCGCGACGCCGGATCGCGTCTTGCAAGTCAGATGCGACGACGCAGCGCAGCTGCGGAATCCTTCGCAGCCCAGGTTAAACGGACAGAACGCCGGATGGAGTTACAGTTCAAGCGCGACGTCCGGACGGTCGCCCAGAGCAAACCTGGAACGGTCAAATGGCGACGCGCAAAGGAACGCATGAACTCTGCGTCAACGCGTTTGCGCCGGTCCCTGGACAGTGCGAAAAAAAGACTTTATGCACTGGATCAACATCACATAGCAATTAACAAGAAGATCGCCAAACGGCAAAAACCGCCAAAGCGTTTCCAATTGCACGCGTACCAGGTCAATGACCTTGGACACGTGAAAGGAACTGCAACGCCGGATTTTAACGAAGTATTCCGGGTCGCCGGTTATCCGAAGCCAAAAAGCCGAAACGTTCGCGGAAATTACTATATGCGCCGAAAATGGACGAACCGTCCAATTGCGCCAGGAAAGTCAATGGTTCGAATCGGTCCGGAAAATCTCCAATACGGCGACGACCGCTTCCTGAAGATGCTGGAAGAAGGCGGTTCGGCAATGGGCGGTCCGCGTTATGAAGGTTACAACGTCCACTTTAAAACGGTCGGACGTTTCGTTCATGTAACATTTACAAAGCGATTTTATAAAGGACGAAAGGGAATCACGATTAAGCCCCGACATTTCGTCCAGACAGTATTAGACAAAGTCAAACAGCGGTTGAATAGTGGTAACGCTCTTCAGTGGTCTGACTGGCGAGCGATTGGAAGAGAATAGTTTTTTTCTTTATCGATAAGGAGAACCCAACACCATGACCATTTACATGGGCTTCGATGGCACTCTTAATGTTGCGGGGTGTACGGCTTTTCGTAATGTGAAGCTGACCATCTCCGCAACTGAAGTTGACATCACAACTAACCTGGACGAAGGCTTTAAAAAGTACGCGAAAGGCTTGATAGA
>JAZRTH010000452.1:0-1618 GCA_045651945.1 Thermoguttaceae bacterium | reverse complement strand
TCCCGACCTTATTAATATTGCCGGAACCGGTCGTTGCGCCAGCGTGGTCGAGTGTGTAGCCTTCCGCAACGTCAAATTGCGTATCGACGCCAATGTCCATCGCGCCGGTATGAGTTGCAGTCGTTTCTCCTTCGCCGCGCGGCGATGTAAAGAACACGTCCAGCTTGTCTAAGCCGTTGGGCGACCAGGCTCTGGTCATGTCCTTGATTCTGGAAACGTCATATCGGAGTTCCGCAGACGACTTCACAACGAGGTCGTCGACAAGGCTGCGATAATAGGCTGATCCGCCTGAATACCCTTCCATTTGAATGAAGTTGTCAAGAAATCCTTTGCCGGTCTGGAAAGACGATATTAATTTATCATTTACATACAGACTTACGTCAACAGGGGCAGTTCCGTCAAAATCGGGAACGAAATAGACTACTCGGACGTCCGCCCAGTCGTCAGTTAATTCAAACGTTCCAGCGCCAAAATTCTGCTGGGCTTGAGCGTTCGTACCGTCAAAAATCTGAATGCCGCCATTTCTGCGGAACAGAATTCCAACTCCATCGCCTCCGTTGACGTTGGCTAATCGTTTAGATTCCGTAGTTCCGAACATAATCGCAGCCCAGTTATTTGAGTCCACGCCCTCGTCAAATTGAGGCGCAACGCGGAAGCTGATATCGTACATTCGTCCGCCTTCATCGGCTGCGGACATGGCTCCAACATTGGCAAAATTGTAATCGGGAGAAGCGTGACTTTGACTTTGATTATTTGCGCTTTGAGTTGCAAAGAATAGCGATTCTTTGCATTTGCCTTCATAGTCGCCGCTGCCGACCTGAATTTGGTTATTGCTTGCAACTCCAATCGAATAACTCATCGCGCCGAGCAAACCGCCGAATCGATCCGGCTCGTCGTTGCTGGACGGTCCGCCGATATTGGGACCTGTCGCGTTGGCTTTGACGTGATAGTTGTCGCTAAAGAAGTTGGTCAACTTGTACGCTTTGAGCTGAACGTTGTCGACCAGAAGCGAGGTGTCTGTAGTGGTCAGGTTTCTGATGGCAATCGTTTGAACGTCTGAATTCGGAACGAAAACAGCGCTGTATTCTTTAAATTGCCCCTTTGTAACTTCCTTTGCGTTGATATAAACGTTTTCAGTTGCCTGATCGGGACCAATGAATAACGAGACTCGCGGATTGTCCGTTGCGGTTCGTCCGCCTAAATCCATCGAAACTCGATAGACCGTGTTTTTGTCGGTTGGATCAAAGCCGTAAACGTTTTGGTATAGACGAGAGTCTACGCTGCTTCCGCTTTGAAGCCACGCCAGCTGTCTTCCGTCTGGAGGCGTTTGATTCCCCAGAAAATCCTGGCAAGGACCTCCAACCCACGCCAAACCGGCGCGCATTGCGTCGTTGGTTAAATTGGTAAATTGCCAGCCTGTAATAATGCCGGAGTTGCTGTCTGTTAGATAACCGTGTTGAGCAGGGTGAGAAACAATTACATGATTATCGACTTCAAAACTGCCGTTGTACAGCGTTGGCGTTGTGGGCTTAACCTGTTCAGCAGTCGTTTCGATGAGCATGGCGCCGTAGTTGTGCCACGCCTGGTTGGCTGTTGCGCCTGATAAAAGACTGATCGT
>JAZRTH010000451.1:0-3451 GCA_045651945.1 Thermoguttaceae bacterium | reverse complement strand
CGGGACTATTCAAGCGACCAACGGGAGCGTGTTTTGGCAAGCGCGCGCCAGCGCGGACTGGGTGCGGCGCCTCGCCGCTTTCGTCTTTCTCTACTATTCCACTATATTTTATCCATTTTCCCATTACCTCTAGTTGCCATAAATTTTTGTTTTGAGCGCTACTCCCCATAAAATTTTTTGAATTATTTTGATATTTAGACGGTTTTATTTGAAAGAAACGATATTTTCTAAGATCGTTATCCATTTTTACACCTCTTAACAATAATATTTGTTGACCGGAATCTGGCAATACGATTAAAAATGTGTTATAATACTGAACTGGATAATAGTCATTCAACTTACTCAAAAAATCATGTTTAGCAATTTGACCCCTGATCCGTCTGACGGCAATATTGATTTCAATCAGCCAACGCCAACGTCTTTTTTGGACGAGCTTCGCAGCCACGACCAGAAAGCGTGGGAACGGTTTAACCTTCTCTATGGACGTTTGGTTATTTACTGGCTCATTCAACGAGGCGTGTCCAATCGGCAGATTCGGAAAAAGATGTTGTACGATATTTGCATCCTTGTCATGAAATCAATTGGCGGATTTCGAAAAGAAAAGCCGACGGATCGATTCCGAAGCTGGCTGCATAAAGTCGTTGACAATTACGTTACAGGAGTTCAAAGAGATTATCAGAAAAAGAAGAATCGCCCCAATGCGGTTTACGACCCCTCCTCTCACGCAATTTCAGACCCTCATTCGTCTGTCCTGGAAACGGTTCTCAAAATGGAACAGGAACAAATCCGGCAGGACGACCCTGACAACGTCGAGAATTTGACCGAAGACGAAATCTACGCTCAAGGGTTAATGCGCGTGTTGGGTACGCATTTCTCTCAACGCGACGTCGATATTTATTATCAGCTTGTTTATGAAAAGAAAAATTCTTTTCAAGTCGCGGAGCTGACCGGGCTTAAGCCCGCCAATATCAGGAAGATTCGTCAGAGAATCAACGACTATCTGAAAAAATATCTTGCAGAGTTAAACGAATTGGAAGACGACGACAACGAAGACGATTTGGAAATATGAGCAAATCCAAACCTCTGCCGCTTGAAACGGAGTTATCCAGTTTTATGTCGATGATGAGGGACGAGCTGGAAAACAACAAGACGTTTGAACTGCCGTTGACGATTGGTCAATATCGTCTGGAACAGCTTGTCGGACGGGGCGGGATGGGAGACGTCTATCGCGCTGAAAATCTGATTCTGAAAAGAACGGAAGCGCTCAAGTTCGTTCGCACGAAACTGATTCTCGAGCCTAGCGCTCTGGAACGTTTTCAGACGGAAATCGAATCGACCGCCAAACTGCTTCACCCCAACGTTGTAACAGTTTTTAACGCTGGGGAATTCGAGGGGCGGCCGTACCTGGTCATGGAGTTTCTTGAGGGCTGGACGGTTCATCAGTACGTTCAGCAAAGATTGAAACTTGGATCTCCCTTGTCCGTCGCGGAAGCCGTTAATATCGTCGTTCAGGCGGCGCAGGGCTTGCAGTACGCTCACGAAAATGGATTCGTACATCGAGACGTTAAACCCGGGAACCTCTGGATAACGCCTAAGAATACCGTTAAAGTTCTGGATTTGGGATTGGCTGTCGCCGCGTCCCAGGAAACGGACGTTCAAATCGTCGGGACTCCAGACTTTATGCCGCCGGAACAGTGTGTTGGAAATCGGGAAAAACAGGAACTCTGCGCGTCCGCCGATCCGCGATCGGATATTTACTCTTTGGGCTGTACGCTGTTCTTTATTCTAACGGGGCGCGTTCCATTTGACGGAGAAGAGTATTCGTCCTCAAAAAAGAAACTGGAAGCGCAGCAATGTCTCGCTCTGCCGGAATTGTCTCAATTTCGAAAAGACGTTCCTGATCGAATTCAACGCGTTTTGAACCGTATGACGGCAAAGTCAATTGACGATCGTTACTCTTCCATGACAGAAGTAATTCAGGCGTTAAAAAAGCAGACGGTTAAAAAAACGCCGGTTATTGCAGCGTTTGCCGGAGTCGTTCTGTTGGGAATAGCTGGTCTTTGGGGAACGAACGCGTATAACGCTTCCAAAACTGCCATTGTTCAAACCTTGCCAACAAATCCCGCAGCTGAGACGACAATTCAAGACGTTATCGCTCCGTTTCCTCCTGGAAAGGAAGCGGGCGAGAAACAGGTTCGCGTTGTCGACGGCGTTGAATACGTCTTTCGCTGGATCCCGCCGGGAACGTTTGTCATGGGAGGCTACAGAACGCCCCTGTCCAAAGAGATGTCAACTCAGCAGTTGCTGGGAATTGCCCGGAAATACAGCCTTTTGGGAATTGACGAATTGGAAGAATTGGAAACTAGTCTTGAGAATTCAGACTCGCTTGAACAGCAGACCCTGTTGCATAATAAGCTATATTCAGAACTGAGTTCCAATCCCTTTTTAATCAATGGCTCCATTCCTCATCCAGTAACGCTCACAAAAGGGTTTTGGGCGCTGGACTGCGAGGTTACGCAAAAGATGTGGTTTTCCGTCATGCCTGACAGTACGGCTAACTCTGCAATAAAAAATCTCAACGAGCCAGAAAACGCTCCTGTCAGAATGGTAAGCTGGACGGACGCCCAGGAATTCTGTCAGGCGTTGTCAGAAAAGCTCAGCGCCGACGTCCGTTTACCCACAGACGCTCAATGGGAATACGCCTGTCGCGCTGGTGCGGAAGAAACGCCGGAACTGTTAAACGTTCAAGCCAATTCATACGGCAAAAACCGCAGTACAATAACCGTTCGCAGTTTATCGCCTAACGCCTGGGGCTTGTACGATACTCTTGGCAACGTCGAAGAATGGGTCGCCGACTGGTACGAGCCAATTACAGACCCCAGCCCACAAACAGACCCGACAGGCCCTGCTGTTTCAAAACCGGGTAAAAGATCCGTCAGTTCACAGGTCAAAGTACTTCGCGGCGGTTGCTGGCTTTCCGATTGCAGCTGTTCTGATAGAAATTATCACGACTTCAACGACCGCTTTAACCGCGGAGGATTTCGCGTTTGCGTTATGCCAGACAATCCAAATGGCGCTAAAAAATCTGATTAAATTGTCGTTTAATTGTTCACAATTGTAAAGAAATCTTTAAAAATAATACACAATATACAATTTTTGTCGATTGCGCAACACAACATCTTGCGTTTCTATGTCCAAAACGAACATTTCTTTTGAAAATCTCAAAATTTTATGACACACCCCAGCGCTTCTTAATGTAATAAACAGGAAAAAAATTTCCCCCCGATTGTCAGGGACATTAAGTGATTTTTTATTCTTACCCCAACGGATATCCATGTGGTACTACCTTAAAAACGACGAAATGATTGGCTCAATTTCTTTTGAAGAAATTGTCAACTTGATTAATGCAGGTGTAATTACTTCATCAACATACGTCTGGCAATTAGGCAAG
>JAZRTH010000450.1:0-2272 GCA_045651945.1 Thermoguttaceae bacterium | reverse complement strand
CCAGTCGGTTGTTTGGGACTGGTGCACGAAGCTGGCGAACTTCTTTGTTACAACGCCAATGGGCGCGGACGAAATCAAATGGCGGCTCATGCTCGGGGCGGGATGTCTGCCGATTATTCTCTTCTGGGCGTCGTTGTTTACCATTCCGGAAAGCCCGCGATGGCTGGTGAGAAAGAATCGCAAAGAGGAAGCCAGATCGGTTCTGGAAAAGATCGGAGACGAGGACTGCGACAAGACGCTGGATGAGATTTCCAATTCTCTGGCGATGATTCAAAGTCAGGGTCAGGACAACGTCCGGCTCTTCCAGAAGAAGTACCTGTGGGTTATTTTCCTTGCCTGGGCGGTGGCGATGTTCAATCAGGTGTCGGGCATAAACGCGGTGATTTACTATACGCCCCGCATCTTTGAGATGTGCAATCTGGGATCGGAATCAGCTCTGCTGGCGACCGTCGGCGTGGGAACCGTCAACCTGATATTTACGGTGATGGCGCTGTTCTTTATCGACTGGTTTGGACGCCGGGCGCTGTTGATGTTCGGCGCGCTGGGCACGACCGCCATGCACGTTCTGATCGCTTGGCAGCTGTACCTCCCGTCCGATCAGGTGAACTCGACTATCGCCGTTGCCGGCATATTCGGATTTATCGCCTTCTTCGCGATTTCGCAGGGCGCGGTAATCTGGGTGTTCATTTCCGAAATCTTCCCCAACGCGGTTCGAGCCAAAGGTCAGGCGCTGGGATCGTTTACGCACTGGTTTATGTGCGTCGTCGTTTCGTGGACGTTCCCGATTATTGCAGCGTCTGCCGGCTGGACGGCGTTCGGGTTCTTCGCCTGCATGACGATGCTGCAGTTCTTCTTCGCCTTGTATCTCATGCCGGAAACCAAAGGCGGAACCATCGAACAGATGGAAAAAGAACTTGTCGGTTCGTCGGAGGGGACGAAGTAAATGTGACGTTTTTCGGAGTGCGAGAGGGAAGCGTAAGCGGAACTCTCGCTTTTTTTAGCGAGCGCAAGCTCGCGTTTGTTTCTTCGATTAAAGTTTCACGCGAAGTTCGCAAAGTTCGCGAAGTTTTAAAAAATGCTTTGCGATCTTTGCGTTCTTTGCGGCTTAAAATTCTTAGGCGAGCTTCGCTCGCGATCCGAGGAGGTTTTTGGCTTCGTCGTAGTCTTTTAGCGGGTCGTTGGACAAGGGGGCGCCTAAGGGCGCCGCACTCCCCGGGACGTCACAAAATCGCTCGCTGTGCTTTACTTCCCGCTGCGGATCTTGTACATGTCTCTGCCGACGGTTCGGACGGCTTGGATGAGTTCTTTATACGGCGTGTCGGCAAGGTCGACCAGGCCGATCTGGTAGTTCTCGCCGTCGCCGCGGCCGGTGGTCGCCTGCGAGCCGTACTGGAACCAGTGCGTTCCGACCCAGTAGGGGTTCTCCAGCGCGCCGCGAACGTAGTTCTCGTAATGCTGCGCCCGGTCGGCTTGCGATTTGCAGGGAACAAGCCCCGTATGGAACATGCCGCGATCCAGAGCGCCGAAATGGAATTCCCCGATTATACACGGCTTGTCGACGCCCTCCGGCAGTTTGAAGTTGGCGATGGATCGGTTATAGCGGTTAAAGCTGATAACGTCACAATACTTGGCGCAGGCTCGAATCGCCAGGTCGTTGCCCCACGCGAACCGGCAGCCCAGGTCCAGCTTGTTGGGGGCGAGTTCCTGAATGATCTCGTGAATGGTCTGGAAGTACTTCTCGCTGATAACCGTATAGAACGCTCGGAGGTCGTCGCCCGTCAAGGTTTTGTCCGGGACGGTTTGCGATTCCAGCAGCGCGTCCCAGCTTTCGTAGGACGTCTTCCAGACGCTGTTGAGGGCGTCGACGGTCTTGTACTTTTCGCGAAGCCATGTAACAAAGGCGATCTTTGCTGGCTGGTCGGCGGGGGACGCCAACGCGCCCAGCGACAGCGACGTATCGTCGCCCCAGGACATCTCGTTGTTGACGAAGTACCCGATGCAGTACGGGTCGTCGATCGTCTCTTTCATGTTAGTCAGAGACCGGCGGAACGAGTCGGCGAATTTGGGGTCGAACGGGTCGGTGAACTTGCCCCAGTACCCGGCGGAACCCTCGATTTGTCTAGCGCCGGCGTGAAGCGTGGCGACGTACGGCGTCTTGCGCGACGCGTACAGATAGACATTCTTGTCAGACCAGTTGGCTATCGTGTTCATCGCCCAGGATTCCAGACGCGCGTGGGCTTCCTCCCCCGCCTGCTTGTACCAGCCGTCGCCG
>JAZRTH010000449.1:0-1955 GCA_045651945.1 Thermoguttaceae bacterium | reverse complement strand
GGCGGTAACGAAGCGACCAACGGGAGCGGAGTTACGCAGTTCGCCGAAGGCGAACCAAAAATATAAACCTCACTCCCTAAGTTCGCCTGACGGCGAATGCGTAATTCCGTTCGCTGCGCTCACTCCATTACCGCCTTTCAAAATCTATGCCTGATTTTCAGTTGCTTTATGACCCGTCTTTACCGATTTGTCAGCGTCGGGACGATATCCGTTCCGCGATTGCCAACAATCAGGTTGTAATTCTTTGTGGAGAGACGGGATCAGGGAAATCTACGCAAATCCCTAAAATTCTATTGGAAATGGGATTGGCTCAGCGAGGCGTCATTGGACACACTCAGCCGCGGCGCATTGCGGCTGTGAGCATCGCCCGACGCATTTCGGAAGAGCTTGCGGACTCGTTTCGCGCTGCTGGTCAGACGCTGCCGCCCAATCTGGTTGGATATAAAATCCGATTTAACGACCGGACGTCGGCGGACACGAAAATCAAGCTCATGACGGACGGGATTCTGCTGGCGGAGATTCAGCATGACCGTCTTCTGAAAAAGTATTCCGTCTTGATAATCGACGAGGCGCACGAGCGGTCGCTCAACATCGATTTTCTCTTGGGGTATATAAAACGGATTCTGCCGAAACGGCGGGATTTGAAGCTCATTATTACGTCGGCGACGATTAACGCGGAGAAGTTTGCAGAACATTTCGGGACGTACAGCAGCGTAACCGGGTTTACGCCAGCGCCGATCGTCTCGGTTTCCGGGCGAACGTATCCGGTAGAAATTCGATACTGTCCGCCGGAACTGGACGAAGACGATCCGGAGTCGGAACAGAGCGACCGGAGCGCGAAAGAAGACGTCGATTGGCAGCGCGCCGCGGTCGAGGCGGTTTCTGACCTGTGCAGCGAAGGCTACGGCGACATCCTCGTTTTCATGCCGACGGAATACGATATTTTAGAGACGGCGAAACTGCTCAGAAGTCGGGAAGAGGAACTCCGCCATCCGGAAATTCTGCCGCTATACGCGCGTCTGACGGCAGAGGATCAGCAAAAAATCTTCTTGCCGTCCAAGCGGAGAAAAATCGTTATTGCAACCAACGTTGCGGAATCGTCGATTACCGTACCGGGAATTCGATACGTTGTCGATACCGGAACCGCCAGAATCAGCCGGTATTCCGCCAAGACGAAAACGCAGCGGCTGCCCATCGAGGCGATTTCTCAGGCGTCAGCTGACCAGCGCGCCGGCCGCTGTGGGCGAGTCGGACCGGGCGTCTGCGTTCGGCTGTATTCGGAACAGGACTATCAGTCCCGTGACAAGTACACGACGCCGGAAATTCAGAGAACGAACTTGGCAACGGCGATTCTGCAAACGGTCGCCTTGAAGTTGGGCGATTTGGAACGATTCCCGTTTATTGACCCGCCGAAGTCTGCCGCCATTCGCGACGGGTACAACACGCTTTTTGAACTGGGCGCGCTGGACGACAAACGTCACATTACGCCGCTGGGGCGAAAGCTGTCAGCTCTGCCGGTCGACGTCCGAATTGGCAGAATGATTCTGGCGGCTGAGGAAGAAGGTTGTCTGGAAGACGTGTTGGTTATCGCTTCTGCGCTGGAACTGCAAGACCCGCGAGAGCGTCCGATGGAAAAGGCGCAGGCGGCGGACGCGGCTCACGAAAAGTTCATCTGCCCCGAGTCCGATTTCCTGTCTCTGCTGAAGCTCTGGAATTTCTATAACGTCCTACGGGACAAGCTGTCGCGTTCTCAGCTGCGAAAAGCCTGTTACACAAATTTCCTGTCCGCCAACCGGATGAGGGAATGGGCGGACTTGTACAGACAACTCAAAGAGCAGGTTTCGTCCAACGGCTACAAGCAAAAGGCGAAAGCGAGCAAGACGGAGGCTCAAACAACGGCGTCCGACGAGCTGACGGCAGAGCAATCGTCTGCTATTCATCGCGCTATTTTAACC
>JAZRTH010000448.1:0-1346 GCA_045651945.1 Thermoguttaceae bacterium | reverse complement strand
CATTGGACAGCACGTTTGCCCGCCGGGCCCTCCTGGAAAGGTTCGCATCGGTTGTAACAATACATTCCGGGAATTCTGCACCGTTCATCGTTCCATCAAAGAAGATGGCTTTACCGTAATTGGCGATTACAACTATTTCATGGCGAACGCGCATATTGCTCACGATTGCATTATCGGCAACAACAATATCGTAGCCAACAACGTCATGTTTGGCGGACACGTTCACGTTGGAGATCGCGCTTTTGTATCCGGCGGCGTGGCGGTTCACCAGTTTTGTTCGATTGGGTCTTACGCGATGGTTGGCGGTCAGTCTCACATCAACAAAGACGTCCCTCCATTTGTTACTGTTGACGGTTTGACGTCTCGCGTCGTCGGGATTAACCGCGTAGGGCTTCGTCGAAGCGGGTTTTCTTCCGCTCAAATTTCCCGATTCAAAGACGTTTACAACGTCGTTTATCGTCAGGGGTTGTCCTGGAAAGATGTTTTGGAAACCCTGCGTACGCAATTCAATCAGGGAGAAGAAGCCCTCGTTTATGAAATGTTGTCGAACAGTACTCGAGGCATTATTCCAGCGCGCACGCAGCCGTCTTTGAAAGTCAGCGTGGGCGATTTAGCTCCAGAATCTGCAGACGACAGCGCGGCAGCGTAAAACAGAATAAGTTGAATTAGCATTTAGCAAGCTAATAGCTATTAGCCGCTAGCTATTAGCTTGGGTTTTTGTGGTTCTCAAAGTTAATTTTAAAGCTGGTATCCAAAATTACAAAGCTAGAAGCTAGGAGCTAAAAGCTACTGCCTACTTCCCCATGCATAATTTTCTGCGAATTGTCAAAATCGCGTTTACGTATAAATGGACAATCTTTTTGTCCATAGTATGTGCATTTGGCATCGGATTGATGTGGGGGGGGAACATTGCTCCGGTCTATCCGTTTATTGAAGTTTTGGTCAAAGGTCGTTCCATGCATCAGTGGATTGACAACGAGATTGAAACCTGCAATGAATCGATAGTGCGTATTCAGGGGAAAATTGCAAATCTTGAAGAGCAAAAAGATCCGCAAAACGAGAAGCAGATAAAAAGTCTGACGCTGGAGCTGGAAAGCCAAAACAAAAAGCTGGCGTGGAGAGAGTATTTTTCTCCCATGATAAAAAAATGGCTTCCGGACAGCGCTTTTAGAATGTCTATAGTTTTGGCTGGCGTGATTGTGGTCGGTTCTTTGATAAAAGGTTTTTTTCTTATCAGTCAAAACCTGCTTGTCGCCAGAATTACTCAGCGGACAACGCTTGAACTGAGAAAAAGATTTTTTGTTCGCGCTTTACAAATGAAGTCGGATCGTAGCCATGTCGTTCTG
>JAZRTH010000447.1:0-10356 GCA_045651945.1 Thermoguttaceae bacterium | reverse complement strand
GCTTATAGTGGTAAGTGGTAAGTGGTTAGTGGTAAGTAAGAGACACGCTTGCGTCTTACTACTTACCACTTAAAACTTGCCACTTTTCTCGGTCTGGTATGCAGCGCCGAGATAATTCTTGAATGTTTAAAAAAGGTAGTTGCCAGTAAAAAGCGTTTAGAAATCTCTATAAGCAAAATACTGACAACTAACAACGATGTTCGTTACCCTTTTAAGGGGGAGCCAAACTACAGTTCAGCGGCAACAACCGGGACAACCCAAACCTTGAATTCGGTTTCGATGTCGGAGCCGAGACGCGCCTTGATGGTGTAACGTCCGAGTTCCTTCAGAGGTCCTTCGAGAACGATCTGTTCCGGAGCGACGTGATATCCCTTCGCCTTCAGAGCGGCAGAGATTTTTTGAGCTGTAACGGAGCCGTAAAGCTGTCCGGAGTCGGACGCATTTTCTTCGATATTGACTTCCAGATCCTTGATCTGATCGGCAATTGCCTGCAGTTTGAGCAGACGATCGCGTTCCAGTTCCGCCAACTGAGCCTTGTGCTTTTCTACCATGCGTTTGTGGTGTTCAGTGGCGATGGTTGCCAGACCCTGAGGAATGAGGTAATTGACAGCGTATCCGCGCTTGACTTCAACGACGTCGCCCTGTTTCCCGAGTTTGTCTACAGACTGAATAAGCAACAACTGGAAACCGCCGCGTTCTCCCTTGGGCGCTCTCTTCGCGCGGAAAGGATTACGCTTGATTTTCTTTTGTTTGGTCGTATTAGGCATTTGTAAATCCTTAAAATGAGGGTTGAAAAAATATGTAAAATAAGTGGTAAGATTTTAGTGGTAAGTGGTTAGTAAGCTAATGCCTCACCAGTAACTCTTGCCAACTTAAACGATGTTCTAAAATTTAGAACGGGGGATCGTCTCCCATTGGAGGAGTAAATCCAGCGTCGCCTGACTGCTGAATATCCTCGTTGATTTGACGGGACGGGATTTCCTGAGCGGGACGAGAAGAACCGCCCTGGTTGTATCCGCCCTGATTATAGCCGCCCTGGTTATATCCACCCTGGCTGCCGTAACCGCCCTGATTGTTATTATAACCGCCTTGGTTGTATCCGCCCTGGTTATAGCCGCCCTGACGTCCTCCGCGGTTGTTATTGTATCCGCCGCCGTCTTCCGGAGCGCCGTCGCCCTGACCCCGCCCGTTAAGCAGAACCATTTGATCGGCAATAACGCGAATCTTGGAACGCTTCTGACCGTCTTCCTGAGTCCAGGATTCCTGACGAAGTTTGCCTTCAATCAGAACAGGCGCGCCTTTTTGCAGGTATTCGCCAGCGATTTCAGCTGTTCGATTCCATAACGTTACATCGAAAAACGACGCTTCATTGACCCAGTTCCCTTGCGGATTTTTTCGTCGATCGTTAACTGCCAAAGTCAATTCACAAACCGCAGCGCCAGACGGTAAATACCGCACTTCAACATCGCGGGTTACGTTGCCCATAAGAACAACTCGGTTAAAACTTGCCATTTCGGAAAGTCTCCTTCGTTTGAACAAAAAAGTAAAACGGGGGAAATCGCGTCTGACAGGATGGAAACCCCGGCAGACGCGTAACATCGCGCGCAGATCGGCAAACGACAACGCGTTTCAGCGCCGTCCGCGCCAAATGACTCTGGAAATTAACGAACTGTCACGGGGATTATTCTTCGTCGTCCGAATCGGAATCGATAACGTCGCCGGTAACAGCGTCAACAGCAATGCTGCTGGCTGATTCCTGAACAACTTCGTCGTGAGCCTGAATGAAATTGCCGGTCTTGGCGTTTTCAATCATGGCGTCCGCCATACGATTGTCGTGCTTGACAACCATGTGACGAAGATTGCCTTCGATGAGCTTGAACAAGCGTTCGACTTCGAACAGTTTGACGCCTTCCAAACGGAAGTAAACGAGCCAATAAACGCCCTTGCGCTGTCCCTTGATCGGGTAGGCGAGCTTGCGTTCGTCGAAAATACGACTTACAGCAATTTCACCGCCATTTTCTGTAATGGCAGCTTCGATTTTCTTGGGGGCAGCTTCCGGATCGCGCGCGTAAAGCGCGGTATCCAAAATGAACATTCCTTCGTAAAAATTGACAGACATTGCGCCTCTCTCTATAAAATCTGAATGGTTAAGTATTTTGTTAATTAAACTGGTTCATGCAGGAATCGATTCCCTGTTTGAGCCAGACGACTGCCGCCTGCGCCGCCGCTTCTATGCTGGACTGCGCCAACGGCTTCTCTTCCGAGGAAAACCCGCTCAAGACCCAATCGACTACGGACATTTTGTCGCCCGGATGACTGATTCCCAGCCGAAGCCGGGGGAACTCTTCCGTGCCCAAAAGCCGAATGATGTCAGCCAGTCCTTTTTGTCCGCCTGACGACCCGCCGGTTCTGATCCGAATTTTGCCGACCGGCAAACTCAAGTCGTCGCAGACAACCAGGATGTCGGATAAATTGAGTTTATAAAACCCTTTCGCTTCCGACACCGACAAGCCTGAACGGTTCATATAAGTTAACGGAGAAAGCAGTATGACTTTCTCTCCCGAAATGTTTAATTCCACGTATTCTGCATGGAACTTTGATTTCGGACGTCCGGCGCCGTGCTGGCGAGCCAGCAAACCCACGACCTCGTAACCCATATTGTGCCGCGTTCCAACGTATTGTCTGCCGGGATTGCCCAAACCGACGATTAGTTTCATGCGGCGTTCTCCATCTTGAGGAAACTGAGAGTAACGGCGTAAGGAAAAATCGTTTTCGCCAGCCGTCTCTCGTTTCCGATAAACTTATTTCTTTTCTTCGGTTTCTTCTTCCTTCTTGCGTCCGATAACTTCCGGCTCAGCAGCGCCTTCAGCTCCTTCAGCCGCGGCGGGTTCCGCTTCAGCCTTGGGCTGAGCGCAGTGAACGACGATTTCATCGGCGTCGATAAGAGCGCGAACGTCTTTCGGGAATACGATCTGTCCAACGGTGATGTGTCCGTTGAGCTGAAGATCGTCAATCTTAACCTGAATGAATTCCGGAATTTCAATCGCCGGGCATTCAATGTGGATTTCGTGAATATTCTGCGTTACAACGCCGCCAGCCTGAGCGCCGGGGCAATCGCCGTGCAGTTTGAGCGGAACGACAACGTTGACTTTTTCGTTGGCGCTAACGCGGGCGAAGTCTACGTGATAAACGGAAACTCCCCATGTGTTCCACTGTACTTCTTTAATAAGAACCTGTTCGTTGACAGCGCCTGTGAGTTTAATAACTCGTTCGCCGCGACGAATGATCATCCCCAGTTCCTTGGCTGGAACGGAAAGCATAATGTTTTCGCCTCCGTGTCCATACAGGATAGCCGGGACTTTGCCTTCATTGTTTCGCATGCGCTTGTTGCGGCGTTTGCCGGTAATTTCGCGCAATTCGCATTTCAATTCTTCCGACATAGTATCCTTCTTTCAGATAAAACTACTTCTGCCCGCCTTCGTGCGGTCTATCCGAAACCGCGTCCAGCGACAGCCATCATTATATTTTTTACAGAAAATTCATGTAATTTACATATAATTTTCTGAAATAATTATTATGCCGTCTTTTCGTATTTTGACAAGGGGGCGGGAAGATATTTTATCGAAAAAATTTCAGAATCTTAAAAAATATAGGTATCTAAGAAGTCAAATCTGAAAATACAAGCAGGGAAAGAGGGGCATCTATTCTTTTCGACAGAGTCGCCTGTTAAACGACTCTGTCTATATAGAACGACCATACGTCAACGCCCAGTCCAAAGCAACGCCCAGTCCAGCGTGCTGAATCCAGCTGGAAATAATCGACCGGGTTCTAAATGCAATAAATCCCCACAATAGCCCGCCGCCCAACGCGCTCCACATTTCCACGTCGGGATGCCCAAAATGAAAAAACGTTGAGACCGCAGTTTGAATAAGCAAAGCGTTAATAGCTCCGCACGTTGGCGTTAAACCATGCAGCAAAAACCCTCGAAAAAAGAATTCATAAGCTGAATAATATAATAAAACATACAAAAACGCATGTGAGACAAACCATTTCACATCCCCTGACCATTGACATGCCGGATTAAGAGGATAAACCGTTAGAAAACTTTCTGCGTTTCCTGAATTTGCTCCTAAATAGATCGTTATCGGCGTTAATATCAACACCCCGATTATAGTGCGCTTAACATTCCCTAACTGCAAGCCGTAGTCCGCAAGGCGCTCACGAAAAATCAGCTTGACAATCAAAGCAGGAACGATCCCAAACAGACCAAAAGCGGCAATAATACGCCAACACCCAAAGAAGAACGTTGCCCAGCAATTTGGTTCTAAACCGGACAAATCCGGCTTGACAGGAATCGTTTTCCAGCAACACAACGCAAATGCCATATAGGCTAATATAACGGTTGGCTTAAACTGCTCTGGACTAACAAGATATTTAAAAAATTGAATTTGAGTCCATCGCGCCGCAAATTCGGAGGTGTACCGATCGTTAGCCGGGGCGTCAGTTTGAGGCTTTAAGTTTTCCATAAAAAAGGATTCCTTATTTTTTTAACTGTTCCAGCCAACGGCAGGTTCGGGCAAACCCCTCTTCGATGTCAACGGGATTGTATCCCAGTTCCGATTTGGCTTTTTCGACGCTGTAAGTCCAATCGTCAACAAAAGTCGCCACCCAGCCGGGAGTGATTCGAGGATAAATCCCAAACAGCTTGGCGCATAAGAGCAAAAATCGACCTGCTACCATTGGACCGAATTTGAGCAACTTGATTTTGAAATGTTTTTTCCCTGTTACCTTTTCGATAACTTCAAAAACATGTTCCAGCGAGGCGTTTTCCGCGCCCAAAATATAGCGTTCGCCGATGCGTCCGCGCTCCATTGCCAAAATTTGTCCGCGAGCGACGTCGTCAACTAAAACATAGTTTCCAATATTGACCCCTCGATTGGGCAGGAACGGAAACCGTCCGCAGCGAATGTCGTCAATCAAAGCCGCCATCGCGTTGCCCTCCGACATCTGCCCAGGACCGTAAACGCGCGCCGGATTAACTATTGTAACAGGAAGCCCGTCCGCCGCCCATTGCAGAGCCTCTTTTTCTGCAATTGATTTAGACTCTTCGTATTCCGTATAATATTTATCAGTAATTCGAGGCATATTTTCGTCGCCAATCACGCCAGGCGCAGTCGGTCCAAACGTTACGATGGAAGACGTCCAGACGATTTTCTCAACGCCCAGCTCTTTGGCGGCGATAAAAACGTTTCTCATGCCGTCGACGTTAATTTTGGTATAGATGGATTTGTCACGAGAATAATTCTTGGCGTATCCCGCCAGATGAAATACGCCCTCTGCGCCAGACATCGCGTTTTTGAGGGTTTCAACATTTTGAATATCTCCCTCGACCCACTTAAAATTGGGGTGTTCCCACAAGCTGGCTTTATCGCCGGAAAAACCCGGAGGATATTCCGGTTTTTTTCTCGACATTCCTGTTACCAAATGTCCTGCCGACAAAAGCTGCTCAATTATCTTTGAACCAATAAAGCCCGTCGCACCTGTTACAAACAGGCGTCGTGGCGATTCCAACGAAAAATTAGCTTCATTCATTTTTAATATTTAATTCTTCACTCGATAAAAACATTGTTCTGGCTATTGTCATTAATTAATTATCGTCTAATTATCCTATTTTATTTAAAACGCGCAGATAGCTACTCTCAAATTGCCTAATAATTCGTATCACTTTATCAATTATTTTGGCAGCTTTCCTTGGCATATATTGATTGTATAATTTGTTATAACCCATAATTTCATCACAGAAATATTTGTTTTAAAGAATTTTTTGACTTTTTTTCGAAAAAATGGGGGGTGAATGCTTGAATAAAGCTCAATAATTGTGTATGATATTCGTTATAGAAGTAGGCGCTATGCAAAGTAGCGCAATTCCAAGTAAATACAAAATGGATTGTTACCCAATTTACGGTAATAATCGTATTAAAAGTTACGGTCGGAAGCTGTATTTTTAGTCTTTTTGTATAAAAGTATTTTTCTCGTAAACAAGCGAGGTGTTCAAAATCGGAAGCTTGAGCCGATTTTGAAGACTTAACGCTCTTGTCGTTATGTATCGACATCAGCAGATTACGAAAGGAACATGACAATGAAAAGCGTTAGCATGATCAAAGTCTTGCTGGCTCTTGCAGCTCTTGCTCTGACAAGCGTTGCAATGGCTGAAGATGCGCCTTGGGTAATTGACAACATCGTCAAAACCGGGTCAGCAGACACAACCGAACCCTCTGCTGACGGTTCCTGCCTTCAAATCGAATTGAAGGTGGCTCCGTCCGCAAAGAACGTCCCCTGGCACAATTTCAAAATTGTAGACGTCAGCGGCAAAGTCGTTGGCTCGCTGGATTCCTGGGACGAAGAAACCAACACACTGTTCTTCGATGGAGACTGGTCTAAGGTAGTCGGTCTTTATCTGGAAGGCATGGGAAACCGTCAGGAATTATTCCCCAACGCCGTTGTTCAAGACGTTGAACCGGTTAAACCGGTTGCTCCGGTTATCAAGCCGGCTGTTATCAACGACGTCCCGAGCTATCCTCTTCGCTATGAAGAACCGATCGCCCGCACAGAACGCCATGTAATCGACAACGTCGAACGCGTTGTCAACGTTCATCACGATGGCGTCCGCACTTACTATGATGGACATCGCGACGTTTACGTAGACGATCACAATCACGTCGTTCATCACGGCGGAGACGTCTATCACGACGACGTTCATCATCATGGAGGCGGAGGCGTTGGCGGTCATGGACATGGTCACGGTCATGGACATGGACACGGAGGCGGAGACGCTGTTGCTGATAATGGAACTGGCGGCTGCAGTTGCGGTCATTGCGACGGCAATCACGGTCCTGGCTGCACTTGCTCAGAATGCGCTGGCAAGGGCGGCGATGGTACAGGAGCTGGCGCTGGCGACGGCGAAGGTTCTGGCTGCAAGTACTGCGGCGGCTCTGGCTGCGCGAAATGCGGCAACGGTCCTGGATCCCCCTGGGAAATGGACTCTTACGCTAAAAACGTCGGACAAGGCAACAAACTGGCTATGGGCGCTGGCAAAGGCGCTTACGGCGAAGAAGCTCCCGGCTGCGGTTGCGGAGAAGGTAAAGGTCCTGGAACCGGCGACGGCGACGACGAAGATTGCCCATGCAAAGATGGCGAAGGAACTGCTCCTGGCGAAGGTCCTGGTCCGGGCGAAGGTCCTGGTCCCGGTCCGGGCGAAGGCGAAGGCCCGCTTCCTGATGAAGGCGAAGGTCCGCTTCCCGACGAAGGCGAAGGCCCCGCTCCTGGCGAAGGCCCCGGCCCTGGTCCTGGCGAAGATTGTGGCTGCGGTCCGGAACCCGGTCCCAACCCGATGGAACCGCCAACTGGTCCTGAACCGAACGCTCCTGCCCCTGGTCCAGCTCCGGGAACTGCTCCTGGAATGGGTCCTGGAGGTCCGGGCGCCTATGGTCCGAACATGGTAAACCTGGCTCCTCAAGTTCGACCGCGCGTTAAGAACCTCGCGAAGAACTTCTTCAAGAAGCCCCCGGTAATTGAAGGTCCGGAAATCTACGTCTTCAATCCCCAGAAGCCTTATTATAATCCCCAGGTTCCGTACTATGGATACAACCAGGGTTACGGCTACGGCGGCGGTTACGGCGCTGGCGGCGGAGGCGGAGGAGGAGCTTTCGGCAACATTCCTGAAGGCGCTTTCGATTACAAGAAACCCGAATATGAAGATCATTTCGTCATGTACATTTCCACTGGAAATGACAAGACTGAAGGCATCGTTTATCAGGTAGACGAAAACGGCCGCATTCTCGGACAGGTCAAACTGCCGTACACCGCTACCGGTTTGGCAATTCACCGTGACAACGGCCTGGTCTGCGCCGCTCCGCGCGACGGAGGCAAGATTTACCGCATCAACGATTCCGGCAAGATGTCCCTGGTTATGGAAAACAACGAAGACGTCGTTCATCCGTCTGACGTTGCTGTTGGATACAATTCCGACAGCATGATTCTTGCGGACGACCTCGCCAAGACGTTGACCGTATCCAACACAGCAGGCGTTAAGCCGACCACCTACAAACGACTCAAGGGCAGCAAGTACGAACAGCCCAAGATGTCCGTTGCAGCCGGTCGCGACAAGTCTGTCTTGTTCTCCTCTGACGAAAATCCCGGCGTTTATCGTTACACTGGAAACGCAACTGAAACGGAACCGGTTCTGCCGAAGTCCGGAGCTGTTGCAGCCAGCAATGCCAACGATAACTGGGCAGCCACTCAGGACAACAGCATTGTCGTTATGGAAGGAACTCAGGAACAGTACTCGTTTGACATTCCGTCCACCCACCGAGTATACAAGAAGGGCATGCTCAGCTTTGCTCCGCGCGATTCCGTCGTTACTGCCGTTCAGCAGGCTGACGGCGATCAGCAACCGTGGTTGATGATGTTCCGCCGAGATGAAAAAGGCGAAACCACATGCCGTTCTTTGTTCAAGTGGGATGAAGAAAAGTATGGCGAAATGCAAGACTTCGTCGTTGGTCCGCGTATGTACTGGGAACAGAACGAACGCAAGACCATGAAGAGCATGTACTAATACCTTTCCTTGCCTAAACTTTCGTAATCTGTAACATTACCGCGGGGTTCAGCTTTGACCGGACCCCGCGGTTTTTGCAGTTAAAAGCCTTTTTCTGTTGTTTCGTTTTTATTGTTTTGCTAATCCCCATATTCACAAACGGCATTTACAATGAACGCTCGACTGTTGATTTCAATTACCGTTTTAGCGATGTTTTTCGCCATTTCTTCTACGACCTTGGCGCAAAACGCTCCTGCCAGCGCAGTTCAGCTTCCAACGTTCGGATACAGTACGGCCCCAACAACCGTTTCCGTTCCGGATCGCGGCGGGGTTTATATGGGCGGAATCAAACGATCGTCTTCCGGCAGAACAGAATCCGGCGCGCCGCTATTGCCGTTTAAAAATCGTTCCATTGGCAATCAGACGTCAGCAACGTCATTTAGCTCTCACGTTTACATTCACGATTTCGAAGCGATGGACGAAGCCGCTCTCAGCGCTGGAGCCGCCGCTATTTCAAACGGAGCAGGAGGCCCAGCTATCGTCAATGGAAACAAAACTATTCCATTTCGATTCGCAGACACTCAGCCGCAGCCGCAGCGCAAAGCTGCCAACTCCAATCAGGTTTCTGTTCGCAAGCGTACAAAGTCTGCCGATTCAAATGACGAGCCATTGGTTCTGACAGGCCGCCGAACAAAGAGTCCAGCTGTTTTGGGAAATATCAAGGACTCGCTTGAATGAACATGAATTCAGACGACTCTGTCGTCTTGCCGCGTCCAGCCGGTGGGAATCCGGTTTTGTTTTGGGACAATAAAGACTCTGCGCCAAACGCTAATTTAACGGTTGACGTCCATGAACTTTTCGTCCATGAACGCCATTGTCCAGAACGACACGCGCAAAAGCTGCTTTCTGAAAGCAATACTCAAAAACGCAAATCTGCTCAGCAAACACTGTTTGGCTCTTCAGACAAACCGTCAAGTCCTAAGCCATATATTAGTTCATACGCTCATTCCGGGGACTGGAACAACCGCTTGATTCTGGGCGATTCTCTGCTGGTCACGGCATCGCTGTTAAAGCGTGACGAGTTAAGAGGAAAAATTCAATCCGTATACTTTGACCCTCCCTACGGGATCAATTTCAGCAAGAGCGTCAAACTGTCAAACAGTCGTAAGAACAAATCTGTTACAGAACAGGGCGGCGAGCCATTCCCGGAAATTCAAGCGTATCGAGACAACTGGCGCAACGGAATTTCCGGCTATCTGAGTTTTCTTCGGGATCGTTTGACGCTTATACGAGAGCTGCTTGCTGACTCCGGCTCAATTTTTGTTCAGATGGGCGAGGAAAACGTTCATCGCGTTCGTCTGGTTCTGGACGAGATTTTTGGCGCCGATAATTTTGTTACAACGATAAATTATCGGACGTCGAGCGGATTCCCAACTCGTGCAATCAGCCGCGTTGGGGATTATATTCTTTGGTACGGGAAAGACAAAAGCGTTTTGAAATACCGTCCGTTATTCCGCAGCAAAAACCCGCTAACGGGAGACGAACACGGGAATTATCGGTTCATAGAGCTGCCGGATTATTCTCGCCGCCCGATGACGCCAGAAGAACGATCGGGCGAAGAGCCGCTTCCCAAAGGAGCGAGAATTTATCTGCCCGGAGCCATGGACAGCCAAGGAATTCAGAAAAATTCTCAGCCCGTCGAATTTCATGGACAAACATATCATCCAGCTGGAAGCAGAATCTGGACGGCGCAATATCCAGAC
>JAZRTH010000446.1:0-4657 GCA_045651945.1 Thermoguttaceae bacterium | reverse complement strand
AATACGTCTCGCGCGGAAGCGCGGACTGGGAGCCGCGCCTCGCCGCATCAGCCGCCGAAATCGTCGAAGTAGATGTTTTCTCTTTCGACTCCCAAGGAGTCCAGAAGCTTTACGACGGCTCCGGTCATCATGGGCGGGCCGCACATGTAGTATTCGCAATCTTCCGGGGCAGGGTGATCTTTCAAATAAAGATCGTACAGGCACTGGTGAATGAACCCGGTCGGGCCTTTCCAGTTGTCTTCCGGCAGCGGGTCGGACAGAGCCAGGTGCCAGGAGAAGTTCGGGAATTTTTCTGCCAGTCTGTCGAATTCGTCCGCATAGAAAACTTCTCTCAGCGAACGGGCGCCGTACCAGTAGGAAATCTTGCGCTGGCAGTTCTTTGTGAGCAGTTCGTCAAAAATCTGCGAACGAAGCGGAGCCATGCCTGCGCCGCCGCCGACGTAGATCATTTCAGCGTCGGATTTCTCGTTGACGAAGAACTCGCCGTACGGGCCGGAAATGGTAACTTTGTCGCCCGGCTTGAGGCTGAAAATGTAGCTGGACATGAGTCCCGGGGGAACGTTGGGCATCTTCGGGGGCGGGGACGCGATACGGACGTTGAGCATGACAATGCCCTTTTCCGCCGGGTACGACGCCATCGAGTACGCGCGCGTTACGTGTTCCGTACAGGTTGACACGTACTGCCAGAGATTGTATTTATCCCAGTCGCCGTGGTATTCCGGGTCAATGTCGAAATCCTTGTACGCAACGGTATGCGGGTCGCATTCGATCTGAATGTATCCGCCGGCGCGGTAGTCGACGTGTTCTCCCTGGGGGAGTTCCAGAACCAGTTCTTTAATGAACGTCGCGACGTTGCGGTTGGATTTAACCGTACATTCCCATTTCTGAACGGAGAAAATCTCCGGGTTGATTTGCAGTTTCATGTTCTGCTTGACCGGGGTCTGGCACGCCAAACGCCAGTGGTCGCGAACTTCGCGGCGCGACATGTGCCCCAGTTCCGTCGGCAGGATTTCTCCGCCGCCTTCGAGAACCTGGACTTTGCACTGACCGCAGGAACCTCCGCCGCCGCAAGCGCTGGGGACGAAGATCTTTTTATCCGCCAAAGTCTGAAGCAGTTTCCCGCCCATAGGCACTTCCAGCGTCTTGGACGGGTCGTCGTTGATTTCCAGGGTTACCAAACCGCTGGGAACCAGAAGTTTTCGGGCGAGAAGAATGACGGTTACCAGCGCCAGCACGATGCCGGTAAACATTCCAACTCCGAGTAAAATTTCGTGTAACATAGCTGTATTTTAGGTTGGTTATATAAAGTCAAATATCAACGTTGTGTGCAAGTCAGTTCAGTCACAGATTAAACGGATTAAATGATTATTTTCTTTAAACGAAAACTAATCAGTGAAAATCCGTAAAATCCGTGAACTAACGGGGCTTAATCCCCTCTGAGTACACAACAATCAAATGCCTGAAAATACCATGTAGCCCATTGCCATCAAGCCGGCGGTGATGAACACGATGCCGATGCCGCGCAGTCCTTTCGGAACGTCGCTGTACTGCATGCGTTCGCGAATCGCTGCCAGCAAGCTGATGGAAATCGCCCAGCCCAGACCGGATTCAAATCCGTAACGGATTGACTGTCCGAAGTCCATAGAGCGTTCGACCATGAACAAACTTCCCGCCAGAATGGCGCAGTTGACGGTAATCAACGGCAGGAAGATTCCCAGCGCGTTGTACAGGCTAGGGACGTATCGGTCGAGGAACATTTCCAAAATCTGGACCAGAGCGGCAATAACGCCAATAAACGAAATCAACGTCAAATATTCCACCCCGCACGGGACGAGAATATAGTGGTAAATCATGTAGTTGACCGGAACGGTAATCGCCTGAACGAACGTTACAGCGACGCCCAATCCCAACGCGGTTTTAACGTTTTGCGAAACCGCCAGGAACGTACACATGCCCAAAAACAGAGACAGCGCCAGGTTCTGGACAAAGACGTTGCGAATGAATTCTGTAATGTAAAATTCCATAATCTTTGAGGTAAACTCTCAAACGGGTTTCGGAATCCCGAAGCCGTTACGCAGAGTTTATTTCTCTCCCTCCTGCAGTTTCGGGTTGATGGTTTTAAACAGCCAGATAATCAGACCGATGATAAAGAACGCGCTGGGCGCCAGAATCATCAAGCCGTTGGGCATATACCAGCCGCCGTTGTTGACCGTCTTGAGAACTTCGAATCCGAAAATCGTTCCGGAACCGAAGAATTCCCGGAAGAACGAAACGATCATCAGAATCAGACCGTATCCGAACCCGTTGCCCAAGCCGTCGACTATGCTCAGGACTGGCGGGTTCTTCATGGCGAACGCTTCAGCGCGACCCATGATAATGCAGTTGGTAATAATCAGGCTGACGAATACGGACAGGCTCTTGGACAGTTTGAACGCGAACGCCTGTAACACGAGGTCGACGATCATAACCATAGCCGCGATGATAACCATCTGTACAATCATACGGATGCTGGACGGGATATGGTTGCGAATCAAACTGACGGCGAAGTTGGAACACACCAAAACGGATGTAACAGCGATTGTCATCGTTAACGCCGTATCCATTTTGGTTGTAACCGCCAGAGCGGAACAGATGCCCAGTACGCTAAGAGCAATCGGGTTGGTTGCGAACAGCGGACTGAGAAACGCTTCTTTATATTCTTTTGCAGTCGCCATTATTTTGCGCCTCCTTTCGAATTGTCTTCAGTTGAGGGGGTTGCTTGAGCGCAAACGGTTTTGCTTTCCGGGGGAATCTGACCGGCTTTGAGCTGAGCCAGAAGACCGCGGTATTCGTTGAGCCAGTAACCGATCTGGTTGTTGACGCCCTTGCAGGTCAGAGTCGCGCCGGAGATGCCGTCGACTTTGTACGCTGCGTTTTTGTCGCCCGGGTCAACGGTTCCCTTAATGACTTTCAGTTCCGCCTTTCCGGACTCGTCGTAGGCTTTCTTTCCGATCCACTTGTCCGCCCACATCGGGTTTTCGACTTCGCCGCCCAAACCGGCGGTTTCGAGCTGATCGTAGTACAGCAGACGTCCAACGGTGGTAAAGTCGTTATTGAGGGCGATAAACCCGTACATGGTCGACCAAAGCCCTTTGCCGAAGAACGGCAGAATGACCTTTTCCAAATCGCCCTTGTCGTTTCTGACGAGGTAAATTGTCACGTAACGCGGAACGGTCGGGACGCCAGGTTTGACTTCTCCTTCCGGAACGAGCGTATAGCCGTCTTTGTTCATCAAGACGCGTTCGTCAAACGTCGCCGGATTGAATTCGTCTGCATTTGTAACAAACTTTTCCTTGAGCAAATCGTAAACCTGCGGGTCGATCTTTTCAAACGCCGGGGCAATGTCGCTTGATTTGTATCCGGGTTTGACCAGGTCTGCCGCCAAAACGATGTTGCCGCGTTTGAAGTTGAGTTTATTCTGTTCAATTATGGGTCTGAGAACGACGTTTGCCGTTGAGACCAGCGTCGCGCAGACGGCGCAAACCGCAATCGCGACGAAAAACGTTTTAAATAAGCTGTTATTAGACATTTCGCAAAGCCCTCCGTTTAATGTTGGCCTGGACGAAGACGTAGTCAATCATCGGGGCGCAGAGGTTTCCAAACAGAATGGCAAGCATGACGCCTTCCGGATACGCCGGGTTCATTGCGCGAACGACAATAACCAGCGCTCCGATAAGGAATCCGTAAACGTACTGACCGCCTCGCGTCAACGCGCCTGTAACAGGGTCAGTCGCCATGAAGGCGCAGCCCAAAGCGAAGCCGCCCATCACAAAATGCCAGTGCGGGTAAATGCCCCAGGCGGGATTGGTCGTGTAGCCGATGGAGTACATGAAGTACGTAAACACGGCAAGAGCGCCAGTTCCAACGCACATGGAAAGCATGACTCTCCAGGAGCCGATGCCGGTGAAGATCAGCATCGCCGCGCCGATTAAGCAGCACAGCGTACTGGTTTCGCCCATCGAACCCGGAATGAATCCGGCGAAGCAGTCGAACCAGTATTGCATATCCGTCAGATTTTGGCTGGCGGCGACGGCGGAGATGCCGTCCATGCCCTGCTGAGTTGCCGCGGCAAGAGGCGTTGCCATGGTCGTGCCGTCAACCGGAACCCAGATGCTGTCTCCGGTAATCGTACCGGCGAAGGCAAAGAAGATAAACGCTCGAGCAACCAGAGCCGGGTTGAGGATGTTTCTGCCCGTTCCGCCAAAGACTTCTTTTCCAATCACGACGCCGAAGGAAATCGAAACGGCGACAATCCAAAGCGGAATCGTAGCGGGAAGCGTCAGCGGGAAAAGCATGGCTGTTACGAAAAAGCCCTCGTTGACAATCTCTTTTCGGAAGATCGCAAACACGACTTCCCACAAAATTCCGACTACGAACGTTACAATATAAATCGGAATGAAGTACATCGCGCCAAAGACGATAAACTGAATCGGATGGCTGAAGTACGAAACCGTTCCCTTTTCCGGGACGGCGCCGAGGTCAAAGTTCCCGACTTTAACGCAGCTCATGAGCCAACCGCGCCAGTTTTTCAAGCCGTCAGTCGGCAGCGATTTCAGCGGTGCGACAACGGTCTTTTCAACGCCTTTATCGTCAACAATCTTTTGAGCGACGCTCGTTG
>JAZRTH010000445.1:0-1634 GCA_045651945.1 Thermoguttaceae bacterium | reverse complement strand
CTTCTCGCAACTCGCAACTCGCAACTCGCAACTCAACTCAGGCGCCGACCTTGTCAGATGCGGTCAGCCGACTCGGTTCCCCGTTCCATGGTTCGACACCAACGAATGGTTTGACGCCCTGCTCTTCCCGACAGACGAACTCGAAAAGACGGAAGATGGATGGCAGATTCGCCTTTCCGACGCCCCCGGCTGGGGCTTGGAACCCGACATGGACGTTCTCGACGGCTTAACAGAACAGTCGTTTGAAATAAGCTGATAGAGTAGCGAGTAGCGAGTTGCGAGAAACGCCTCGGGGGGGCGGGTATTACCCGCCAAAAAACAATCAACATTTGATTATTGCGGACAATGTCCGCCCCCCAGAAATAACTCCTCACTCCTCATTCCTAACTCCTAACTTTTATTTCAGCCATCCTTTTGCGCGATAACCAGCAATAATATCTTCAATAAGGGTTGGCAAATCGCCATTTACTGTCAACCCAAGCTCTTTTTTAGCTTTCTCGTTAGAACAAATCCAGTTGCCGGCAATCGCCTCCGCCGCTTTGTCGAGATTGATAATCGAAGGACGACCGCGCATTCGGCTGATCGAGTCGGCTACCGTACAAATTGTCCAGAAAACCGGTCGGGCAAAATGCCAGGCAATCGTCCATTTTCGTCCCAGCTTTTTGCCAATCAGTTCGCCCAACTCGCCGTATTCCGGATTCTCATCTCGAGCAACAAAGTACAACCCGTTTTGATATGAGTTCTCCGGATTGCCAGACTCCATGCAATCCGTCAGCCGAGTTCCCTTTTCCGCCGCCAGAATAAGCGTGTCTACAACGTCTTCTGCAACGACGACTGTATACCGTTTTCTCTCCCAGCCGGGACAGCAATGAAAACCGGAATTCTGAATCGCCTTGAACATCGCCAGACTGCTTTTGTCGCCAGAACCGAGAACCATCGGAGGACGAACGATAGAAATCGGCAAATTGGGACTTAGCTTTCTCAGTTCCGTTTCCGCCGCCAGCTTGCTTTTGCCGTAAACGGAAACGGGGGCTTCCGTCATCCACTCCTCTCGCAGAGGCGCGTCTTTGCCAACCATCGGTCCAGCCGCCGCCAGAGAAGACACAAACATAAATATCGGCGCGGAATCCGAATTTATACACGCCTGAGCCAGACGTTTTGTATTCTCGCAGTTGGTCTGATACATTTCCTCATTACGCAGCGTTGTAATGCATCCGGCGCAATGATAGACAATGTCAGACCCTTGAATTCCGCGCTTAAGAGACTCGCTGTCGCTAAAGTCCGTTTGCCTCAATTCTACATCCAAACCGTTTAGCCGTTCAGGATTTGAACTGGATCGAACCAGACATCGAACCGTTTCTCCTTTTTCCAAGAGTCTTTTTACAAGTTGAGATCCAATAAATCCCGTCGCTCCGGTTACTGTACAAATTGACATGATATTTAAAATCAGTTAGGAATCCTATATTTCATAAGGTTAAAAAACCCACATAATAGTGAACTCTGTCTCGTTTACATCGGCAAAAGAATAATTCCCATTTTAATTCCAGGATTTGTCTCTATATTATTGACATAACCTGAACAATGAATATAATAATTAAAAAAAGATTTTTATCAAAGCCCTAAAAATATACACC
>JAZRTH010000444.1:0-3388 GCA_045651945.1 Thermoguttaceae bacterium | reverse complement strand
CGGGCAAACAAATCAGACGTTGTCCGCCGTCGGGCAGACGAAGCCGTCGCGGTACTGGCGGGAAATCCACTGGTTGGCTTCGTCGGCGCGGTCGCCTGTGAAGACTTCCTTTTCCGGGTCGAAGGTCAGCATCGGTCCCATCGAAATCGGGTATTTCTCCAAATCGACGCCGTTCTTTTCCAGGTGTTTGACAGTGCGTTCCAGGGTTTCGACGTTGTCGGCGAGCGATTTGACGTTCTTCAGAATTTCTTTCGCTTCAGCGACGGAAACCTTGTTGTTTTCGCCCAGATAGTAGCTCGTGTTCGCCAAATGCGCGATGGCGGCGGAGAGATGTCCGCAGCGGGCGGGCGCGTGGAGGCTGGAAGCGTCGCGGGAAATAACGGCGCTGAGGAAGTTGCCGTAATGGTCGCCGCCGCCGTTGAACGTTTTAACAGGTTTGAAGTCCTTGTCAAAGACAGTCGCGTTGGTATAGCTCGGATTGCAGATGTATCCTTCTGTTCCGTAGAAAATAACGCCGATCTTGCCGCCTTTGTTTTGGAAGAGCGTATTGGCTTCATCGTCGTCGGAATTGTTGACGTCCAAGCCGCGGGTTTCAAAGACGATGCACTTCTTCCCGTAGTCGTAAATGGCGACTTCCGTATTGGGCGTGTCGCCGGCGTCGACGTAGTTTGGGTCTTTGCGTTCCGCCTGATAGCCCAGACGTCCGCCGTAGGCGATAACGGCATTGGGATGACATTCCAGACCCAGACCCCAGCGGGCAATGTCCGTCTGGTGAGGTCCCTGGTTGCCGCTGTCGCCGTTGCCGTACAGACGCTGCCAGTGCCAATCATAATGGAACTGCGGACGCGTTACCTTGGGCGTTGTAAACGGCGCGGGGCCAGACCACAGGTTGAAATCGACGGTGTCGGGAATGGCGTAGTCGCCCAAAGCTCCGATGGACTTGCGGCGTTTATAGCAGAATCCGCGGGCAAAGTTGACTTCGCCGATTCCGCCTTCATTGATGAACTTGACCATGTCGATCAACCCTTGGCTGGAACGGCACTGGGTGCCAACCTGGCAAATCCTGTTGTACTTTTTCATAGCGGCGGTAATGGCAGCGCCCTCGGCAACGTTGTAGCTGACGGGTTTTTCCACATAGACGTCTTTTCCAGACTGCATCGCCCAAATGGCGGCAAGGCAGTGCCAGTGGTTAGGCGTGGCAATAGAGACGCAGTCGACGTCTTTTTTATCCATGATTTCTCGCAGATCGCGAACGAATACCGGACGTTTGCCCGTTCGTTTTTCAATCTGATCGCAGCGATCGTTCCCAGCTTTTTCGTCGCAGTCGCAGATATAGGAAATCTGAACGTTGCTGCGTCCGACGTACCCGCCGATGTGGTCGCCGCCGCGTCCGCGAACGCCGATTACCGCCATCGACAGCTTGTCGTTGGCGCCGGTTTTCTCTTGCGCCAGAATCGGTTCTGGTTTAACAGCCGCGCTGGCGGCAATAGCAGCCGCGGTTGCGAACATGCTGTTTTCTAAAAATTCTCGTCGATTCATTGTACTCATGGGTCTGATTTTTGTGTAAAAGGGGGAGGGAAAATGGGAGTTCCGTTCCAGGAATTCAGACGTCAAATCCCAGAAACGTTTTTGTGTATTTCCTGTATTCTACCCGATTCGAAAATAAAATGCAAGAGACGGGGAGAAAAATTTTTACTATCGTTTTCGCCAGTACATCAGCCCAGCAACCCCGAGCGCCAGCAACGCCCAGGTCGACGGTTCTGGAACGGCGTTGGCGTCTACCGTAGCGGAAAGAACGCCGGTCGTTGGGTCGTAACCTATGCCAACAAGGTACGACGGATACGAAAGAGCCGCGTTATCGAATGTAGCAATATTAGCCGGAAGCTGAAAACTGACCTGCTGATTCGGTACAGGAGATGCGCCTTCATCTAACGCCAGATTAATAATTGCCCCTTCTTCGAACTTTGTCGTTCCTGTAACAAGAAGGGAGTCTGCGCCCGTTTCGTCGAATTCCAACAACAGAGTCGAACCCGGATTGAGCGTAAAATCGCCTGTAATTTCTAATGAACCAACTGAATTGCCCGGCGAGAAAATTGCTGTTAAATAGTTTTCTGGGTCAAGTTTTTCGCCAACAGTCAACGCGCCTTTGAAATACTTTGTCATATCCAGACGTCCAGACGAAACAACAAAACCTTGAGAGGTAATCAAATCTTCGTCAGCAGCAAAAAGTTTAAGCGTCCCGTCGCCGGTCTTTTTAATTGTCCCGGTACTGAGAATTGCGTTAGTATCTTCAATCGTTAGTCTTTCCGTTTGACCATTGGCAAGATTATATTCCAGCGTTCCATTCGCTCCAACAGAAATCGGTCCGTTAGCGACAACCGCGCTGCCGGTTAATTCCAGAACGCCTTCGGAAACGGTTGTTTCTTCAGTATATGTATTGGCTCCTGAAAGCGTAAGCGTTCCAGCGCCACGTTTGACAAGGGGAACTTTAGTACCGGAAGTCGTTATTTTGTCAATAATAATCGAGGATATAGTCAATTTAGCGCCCTGAGCAACGTCAAAGACTCCTCCATCGTCGCCGCTGGCGTATGGTGTGTTATTCAAATGACGGATCGTAAATTTTTGAACGGAAATTTCGTTATTCGTTCCAGCTGTAACATAGATTGCGTTATCAAAAACAAAATTACCAGCCGTATTGCTTCCAGCTGCAGATGGATCGGTCGTATTAATTTTGCCATCGTTCATATAAATAACAGCTCCAACCGTGATATGTCCTGTTGAAGAATCGTTGGTTAGCGTCCCGCCGTTATTCAAATTGATTCGACCAACGGAATTGGCGCCATAGCCAAAAACATCTCCGTTGCCGCCAGCGTCTCCATTGCCGGCTAAAACGGCATTAGAACCGTTTACTGTTACAGTTGTTCCTTTATATAGAGAGCCGGAACTTCCGCCCTTGGTCAGCATTAATACGCCATTTTGAACAATTGTTTCACCGGTGTACGTGTTAGCGTTTGTAAGCGTCAGCGTACCTTCGCCGGTCTTTTTTAAATTGCCGCTTCCATTAACAACGCTCGCGATAGTTATTGTTTTATTGGCGTCAATATCAAACGTTGGGGTCTTACCGGCTGTTAAAGTAATAGTCAGATTGTCCGCCCAGGCATGGCTGGCAGAAGCTTTGACCGTGCCATTTCCCAAATTGATTTCAGGCGCGATTTCGCTGTTATAACTGCCTTTCATTTTGATATATGTAACGCCTTCAGAACCCAAATTCAATGTTCCGCCTGTAAGATTGAGATATCCTTTTCCTCCCAACTTTTTATTAACGGTTTTTCCGCCTGCTGAAAGGTTTATTCCCTTTATGTTAGCTTCTCCGCCGGAAATGTTCAGT
>JAZRTH010000443.1:0-14191 GCA_045651945.1 Thermoguttaceae bacterium | reverse complement strand
TGATCTTGAGTTATTCCCCATTGCTTTAGGCGGTTGTCGTCTGGACGATACGCCCACGTTTCCTGAATGACGATTTCCGCCGTCGGCGCGTTTTCCTTGATGAAATCGTACAGGTTTTTCGCGTACGGGAAGTACGAGTCCGGCTGCCAGCTGAAATGGCTTGCCTGCTGAATGGAGACGACGTCCCATGGCTTGCTTTGAACCTTTTCTTTGTACGACCACGTTTTAAAGAACCGCCACGACGGGTCGTTGGCTTCCCGGTCGATGTTGCTCCAGTGGCGTTCCATCGAACAGCCGCCGATGTAAATCTGATCCCATTCCAAATGACAGCCCGGGACGGACTCCACAACCGGTTTGAAATAGCGGCTCAGACTGTTGGAAAAGCTGTTGCCGATCGACAGAACGCGCAGCGTCTTTTCCGCCGGAGCAGGGGACTGACCCTCAGACGGCTCTTCCGCCCAAACGGCGGACGCCGTCATTCCAACTAACGCGATAATCGTTATCGCCAGACGAATAAATGATTTCATACGTTTTCTCCTTTGAGTGTATATGGTGTTACAGGTTTTAAAGTTTTTCTTTCGCGAGGCGGGGGGCTATTTCCAGCGACCATCGGGAGCGGGTATAATACGTCTCGTACGGCAGCGCGGTTTGGGAGCGGCGCCTCGCCGCCGCCATTAATTCTCCAACGGTTTTTGTTCAATGGTAACAATGATTTCGTCTTGAGCATGAGTTTGTATCCGATCAAGATAGTTATCGCCGCGTTGTTTGTACAAGATATCAACCAGACGCTTCAATTCCTTAATCTGTTCTTCCGTTAGCGGTGAATCTTGATTCTGCTGACCGCATTGAGCCATTCTCTTGATTGTTCTGAACGGAATTGACCCGACTGAATTGATGTCTTGTATGAGCATTTGGGCAAACTTGCGCTGCGTCGCAGACATTTTCGGTATTGCCTTTTCCAAAGCGATACACGTCTTAACGGCATAAGAAAGATTGTTTCGCGTTCTTTCCTGCTGCAAGTTGCCATTATCGGCGAACTGCTTTAATTTTGAATACATGCCCGGTATAAAATTGTTATCATCTCCTTTTCTGTCCCAGAAAAGCTGGCTGAACGGCTCCCGGCTTTCGTTGTAATCGCATTCAACGGCTTGAATAGCGTCTTCCAGCGTCCATTCTTCAATCTTATTTGTAACAAGATTGTAGAAAAACGCAAAGAAACTGGGCCCCAGCCGTCTAAAGAGGAACGCGCCGGGTTTGTCGCTCAGACGAGCCGTTTTGACCATTGCAGGAAGCTGCTCGATTCGTTTAAGCTCATCCGGATGTTGTGTCTCCAAAAAGGAGTGTGCGGCATTGAATTTCTTTTTCAATTCAGAATAGAAGCTCAATTCTTCAGCGTCGTCCAATCCTTGAGTAAGCTTTTTGTATAAGGCGGCGGGAGACGGCTCTTCATCAATGGAGAATATCTGAGCGTCTTCGCCCAGAATTTCGTGAATGGTAAACATTTTTTCCTGAGCGATAGCCTGATTTTGAGTGATAGCCGCTCCAATTTCTGTGGGGAAGAAGTGGAAAATATACAGATTGTCAAACACCTTGGAGCCGATTCGGTTGATACGTCCTACGCGCTGAATAACTCGCGTGGGATTCCATGGAATGTCATAATTGACGACTACCCCCGCCCGGTTGAGGTTAAAGCCTTCAGAAAGTTTATCGGTCGTGATTAAAATATCGTAATCGTCTTCCTGTTCTTCAAAAGAGGCGTCAAAGTTGGTTTGAACCGATCTGGCGTTTTCTTTGGTGAAATTACTGCCTTTAATAGCCAGAACGCGCTCAGGAAATTTTATATCGAGAAATCTTTTAATATGGTCTAACGTATCGGAATACGCGGTAAAAAGCAACACTTTTCTTTTGGGCGCGTTTTCAGGCAGAATGCCGGCATGCGTTCCGTTGAGAACCTCTTCTATAACGCTGACCAGTTTGGCGCATTTCGGGTCTTCGGTTGACAGTTTCAGTTCATCAACTTGAGCAATTAATCTTTCAAACAGCTCAATATCTTCTTTGAGATGTTTTTGAAACTTTTTCCCGTTGAAACCGGGATTGTTCATTTCATAAACAATATTGTCTTGAACGCTTTTACCGCTTCGTTCGTATTCCTCCATCAGTTCGATAATTGCTTCTTCCAAAGCTTCCAAAGCGTCATAGTCGTTTTCAATGTTGAGGATTTTATCCATCGCTTTGCGGGAATACAAATATTTCCCCATGCGCTTGATAAACATCTGGGTTTTTATCATGGAATCATGAATATTAACCAACGTCTGACGAAACGCGCCAAACGAGCTTTCAAAACGCTGAACCAGCAAACGCTGCATAAACCAGTAGACGTTGTTTTGGTATTCGTCCAAACCGTCCTGATTTTTGAGGTAATTCTGCGGTCGATAGACAGTACCATGAAAAGCGCCTTCCGGTCCGAAATAGTCGGTAATAACGCTGTCGTAGAATTGGTTCTGTTCCGGGGTCAGTTCAAAGAACTGTTGAACGGGCGGCTGCACGGTTGGCAGCGATGTCAGTTCAGCTGAATAGTCAGGATCGTTAATCAGGTCGATTCTATTGCGGCGAATGACAATCTTTTCCATAATTTGGCGAATGTTTTTCGCAATCGCTTTAGAGTATGTTGCTGCGGCTTTTCGGGCTTTCTTCAGATCGTACTCGCCATTGCTTTCCGGTTCTAAAGCGATTTCACATTTTTCGAGATAGTGTTTAATTGATTCGTGATCGCGTTTGATAATCGCCCTGTTGAGATAACGCGCTTTTTCATATTGATCTGAAAACACTTGAAATTTGACATCCAAATTTCCGCCGGGTACAAAAAGGGAATTTTTCCCGTTGGAAAACAGGTGCAGTAACGCCAGCAAATCAGAAGGACGGTTATTAAACGGAGTAGCCGTAAGGAGGACGACTTCTTTATTATAGCAGACTTGCGCCAACTGTTCGTATTTGACTGTATCTTCGTTGCGGAAATTGTGCGCTTCGTCTACGATAACCATATCAAAGTCGTTATCTTTTTGAAGCTTTTTAAGAAGAAAGTCGAGCTTTCCATGTGACCAGATTTCCCAATCGTGGAGACGGAATCGACGTTTATATTCATTCCAGCCGCCAGAGGCTCCGTCCGGTTCGCCAATCAGACCTGGAGGGCAAATTATCAGCCCGCGCTTTTGACGCATGGCGGCAATCAGCCCGGCAATAATAGACTTGCCCAACCCGACAACGTCGGCAATAATCACGCCGTTATAAGCGTCCAGTTTTAACAGCGCTTGAGTAACGGCGTCTGTTTGATACCGGTACTGCTTGAACTGGGCGTCCTTGAGAATTCGTTCCATGCGCGCGGTGTTGAGCTGGAACGATTGGCACTCCATATAGTTTTTGAGAATCAGATAATACGCTTCGTATGGCGTCAAAGCCGCTGCGACTGACTCATTCGTCAGAATGTTGATAAGAATTTGACGCTGCAGCGGATCGTCGGTTAATGGAATGGAATCGTCCCAGAGTTCTTCGTAATATCCCACCACCTCTTTTGAACCGAAATCGCGAATCTCGACGTTAAGTTCATCTCGAAGTTCCAGTCCCGGTTGGGTAAAGTTGCTGCTGCCGGTAATCCAGCTGTGGGTAAGTAGGGTTTGATGCGCTTCATCCATTGTAAAAATATACAATTTGGAATGATTTGGTTCTTTCGTTTTACGAATTTCCAGACGGTCTTCCTTCAGCAGTTTAATAAATATTTCCAAACGTTCATGAAACGATTCGTTATCGACTTGTTCCGAGCGGACAATGTGTCCAATGGAGTTGTAAAAGGAAGCGCGAATCGCGTCGGCGCTGGCGCCTTTTTGAGTTCGAACGCATTCGATCAACTGGTTGCAAAACGTTTCCGCTTCCATTCCAACCAGAACCCGAAGGCGAATATTTGGGTTATTTTTCAACGGTTCAACCAAAACCGAAAGTCCGGAAAAATAGAAAAAACCGACAAGCATATCCAGCTGACGGCTATAGTTCATCAGTTCGCCTAATCGGGCGGCTAAAGTAATCGATTCGGGCGGTTGGTTTGTAATAAACATGGAAAGGAAATGGGAAATAAATATTAAATTTTCGTAGCCCTCAGATTTATCTGGGGGACAAGATAAGTTAGGGACGAAAGCCTAAAGGTTCAAACGTCAAACTGCTAATCCAGGTATTCGCTTTTTCTGTATCGAGTGACAGGTTCTTTTTTTGATGAACGCGAGCGTGGGGCAGGGGACGTTGAAGCTTCCGCAGGCGTAGACGTGGTATTAGTTGCAGAACTTTCAACAATCGCGATCTCGTCTTCCGTCAAACCGTATAGCTGATAAACCAACTGGTCGATTTGCGCTTCCAGTTGTGAAACGTCTGACATTTCATTCTCCGATTTTTTATTTAATATTGTTTCAACTAACGATGTAATTGATTGTGTAATATTGGGATTGTGAATGATTGGTAATGAATCAATTTCGTAATTATTCACGTTAGAATTTGTACTAAATTTCGAAAAACAAAAGTTTATCAATTTACTATTAAAAATAGCTAATAAATATTTATTAGTAAAAACAGATTCGTCATTTTCAATATAGTTAACAGAATTAGCACAAAAACCGTGTTCAATATACGTGGCTTTTATACGAATTTTTTCATTTACACCGGTAACTCCTTGGAAAATAATACGTGATAAATTTTTAAGAGTTAAAGCAGACGGTTTAATTTTAGCCAACTCTTTTTCATTAACATAAAATTGTTCTCCTTGACTCAAGGTTGAATGAATAAAATAATGCCCGATATTGGCGCCACGAAATAAAATGGGATATTTTGAGTTTTTAGAAAAAGCAACTTTGCAAAAAGTCATATCTAATTCACCTGTTGCACATGAGGCATATCTAATTAAAGGTTGTGAATTTGAATAAACTTTTTCAAGTAATGATAATTCACTTTGTGTTACAAGAGGGATTGATTGATACTTTTGATCAATTTTTTTAATTGTATCTACAGAGAGAATGGTTCTGTTATATGGTAAAGTTAAATCTTTATCATAGCGGATATTCAAAGTAAAATCATTTTTAGGTGCACTATTTTGGAGGGTTGTAATGCAAACAGACATTTTAACAGCCTTGAAAACTCTTTTGTTTTCGTTATCTCTTTCAGGGAAAGCGTCAATATTGAGAGTTTGATAATTATCAAATATATGTTTTCTTAAATTTGCGGAAGTAATATCACCAATATATGATAAAGGGAATATTTGCGAAAGAACCCCATTTAGAGATAAAAGACTTGAACTTCGTAATATAAACAATCGAAATATATTTATGCCCTGACCTTGAGCTGGTTTGTAGTTTTCTGAATTTTTATATAAATTATATGTTTTTTCATCAACAACTATAGAAACCCCTTTATTTTGACGTTTATTAATTAAACCATAAGGTGGATTTCCAATAACGATGTCGAATCCGTTTGTTATGTTGAACATCCATTCTGGATCAAAGAAGGTCGAGCAAACATTTTGATTGTATGGATCCCAACTGGCAACCATTTCAGCCAGTTGGTCAATTTTGGAATCCGGTTTTCGCTTGGCTTTTTGCTTTTCCTTTTCAATGTTCCTTCTTGCAGTGTCAATGCGACTGTCCAGATCTCGCCGTTTGGGCGCATTGAGGTCATATTCTACCCATTGCTCCGTTCCTTCAGTAAACAGATCTCTCCCAACGAGTTCTTTTTGTCGTTCTATTTTAGGAGCGGCGACCGCTACCCGCTGCTTTGTCAGTTCTGCCAGCAACGCCTCATTTTCCGCTATGACGGCTTCATTGGGCGTAACGAGCGCTTTCTTTACCGCCTTTTGAATCTTAGCCCGAATATCTCGATCTGTTTTTTTGTATTTCTGTTTCGTTTCCGCCGTACGGGCTGTAAAGATTTTGTGACGGTTTCTCTGCAGTTCCTCTTTGAGTTCCTGAACCTCTGGAATGGAAAACATTGCGTCTGCATTATTCACGTTCGGCAGAGGTATGAGCGTATTGGCGCATACAAATTTAGCTTCCAGGTTGGGCAGGGCTAAAAGACCGTAGTTTCCCCCCTGCTGTTCCTTACTGGAATCAAACGAGCTGAAATTGAACTGGTCGCATAAAAGCGACAGGAAAAACCGCAGTTTTGAAATCTGAGCGGCAATTGATTGTTTGTCCACGCCATAAATGCAGTTTTCAATCAAATACAATTTACGGGTGTAGTTGGGGTGAACAGCCCCTTCGAGCAAGCGTTCTTCAAGCTGTTTTGAATACTCTTTACGTTCTCGCTGAGTCATCCCAACCATATCGTTGGCGTCTTTTTTGTATTGTTCTCGAAGCCTTTTTGATAAAGTGAGATTTTTGGGATCCAGCCTTGATAATATGTGAACCATGCAGTGCAGGGCGCCCATTGGAAAAGCTCCGGAACCACAGGCAGGGTCTAAAATTTTACAGTTGTAAATTGCCTCCTGAAGTCGTTCCTGCTCTTCTTTTGATATATTTGGAGCGCAGTCTGATTCCGTTTTTGACCTGTCAAACAATTCGTTTATTCTGTCGGCTACAGTGGGAACTTTGTTTATTAAATAGACTTTCAAACTCTCTTCGACCATGTAATCGACAATTTCACGGGGCGTGTAATACGACCCTGTCGCTTTACGTGCCATCTCTTGTGTTTCCGGATTGAACACGGCCAGGAGGTTCTCGAAAACCTTGCCCAGCAGTTCCGGATCCAGGGCGACGTCTTCGTCATTCGAGCTGTTTTCATCTACAGTAAAGTCATAACGCTTGAACAGATTAATTAACCCGCGCTTTTCGTCAAAAAACAATCCGTTGGGAACGCGCGCCTGACGGTGTGGTTTGTTGCTAAACCCGTCCAGAAGCATTTCTCTGCCGCTGTTGTTGTATTCCTCGGTTGTGTCCAGACAGTCAAACAAAGCGCAGTTGAGAAATGGAACCGGTTTCATTAATTTCAAGAAATCAGCGGGGTTGATGATTTCTTTTTGGTATCGATAACAGGTTTTTACTCCGCGTTCGTTGGATTTGCCGTGGTATTCATGAACAAACTTGCGTTTATTCGGTTTACAATTAAATGTAGCAAAGAACAGATTTTGCAAAATCGCCCGATAATAGTTATCTTCCGCCATGGATTGCGGATCAAACTTTTTCAGTATGGACGCTAACGCTTTTTCATCGAACAGTTTTTGGGGAATAATTCCCTTTTGAAGAACAAACCAGACAAACATCAAGCGCGTTATAAGGCGAATAACCGCTTCTTCGACCTGCTTTCGGTCGTCAATTTTTGTTGACGGGTCGTTAGGGAACAGAACGTTTGTGTCTGTGTCAATCGCCCATTCGTACCAATGAAACAGAGCGTCGTAGAATTCTTTTGTAAGCGCTTCGACGGAAAACGCTTCTTTAAGCGCTTCAAAAGAATTGATTTTTTTACCTAGACGATGCTTTACCGTTCTATTGACGGCGTCTGGAACAATAAAGAACGACTGTCGTTTGGCTTGATTGAACTTGAATCGACGGTTTTCCACCTGACCGGTAACAAGACTGATTCGAAAACGTCCGTTTGTATCATAAAAGAAAAACAGCCCCTGAGTTGGAAGTCCAGACAGCGCAACCAAGGGATTTTCAACCGCCTCCTGGAGCAGCCGTTTGGCGCAATTGAACTGCACCAAACGCGACGTGCGCTCGCTGAGTTCCTTTTTCATCTCAATTGCCGCCACAAGCAGCGGTTTATTGATTTCAGACGTTTTCTTATTTAAAACAAGATTCGTAACGTATCCCAGACGCTCAATTTTGCTAAAATAAACCTGCTCATTCTTTTTGGTTGAGCTAAGCGGAATCTGTCCTCGAGACGTACTGTCAAAGGAACTGAATTTGCTATGCACCCAATTGACGGCTTGATCGACGGAAAAATCCTGTATCAGTTGGGTGAAAATATCCGCGTTTCCCGATTGGCTGGCAGACGTTTTGCTCATATCAGTTCCTGTTGTATGGTTTATAAAGGTTGTTGTAAAATGTCGTTATTAATATATATAATAGTGTACTAAAAATAAAATGAAATACAAGGGATAGGGGCGGCGAGGCATCGTTTCAGTATCTTTTTCTCTTGCCCCCAAAGACGGGAGCAAGAGAAAAAGTGTATTTGACGATGTTCTTTTTGTTTTGTTTCCTGTTCCGCGGGTTAAAACCCACGGCTAGAAATATTGAACCGCTACGCGGTTCTAAGCCCGGGAACTAACGTTCCCGGCTCGCCTAATTTTATCTTTGCGCTCTTTGCGTTCTTTGCGGCTTAAATCTTCTCCAACGGTTTGCCTTGCAGAATCAACTCCATCCGTCGCGCCTGCTCTTCGATTGTCAGCGTTCCGCCGTCCAGTTCGACGGTCATCCAGCCGTTGTACTCGATGTCTTCCAGCTTGCCGCGAAGGGTTTTCCAGTCAACGGAGCCTTCCATGATCATGACGAATCTGCCGCCCTGACCGTTCTCGTTGAGCTTGAAGTCCTTGAGGTGAATCTTGTAGATGTCTTTGCCCAGGACGTCGAACCAGTCCAGCGGATTGGAGTACTTGACGTGGTTGCCGACGTCGTAGTACGCCTTGACGAGCGGGCTGTTAAACGACCGAATGAAGTTCGCGGCGAACTCCGGCTTGACCCACATGTTGTTCCAGACGTTTTCGACGCACAGCCGGACGTTGAACTTTTCCGCAGTCGGGAGCAGGTTTTCCAGAAACTCGCGGCTGCGCTTCATCTGCTCGTTATGGGCGGCGATGTACGCTTTGTACGGCTCGTTGTCGCCGTCGACGACGGAAATCAGCTCGTTCGTCTTTTCGTCAAACTGGATTTTGAACTCCCACGGCTGCGGCATAGCAACCCCGGAAACTCGTCCCGGCACGATCAGAGCGCCGTCGCAGCCCAGGATCGACGCGGCTTCCAGACGCTCCTTGCTTCCGCCGCCCATAACGGAATGGATTCGGAACCCGACTTTATCCGCCAGTTTCCGCGCCTGTTCCGCCTGTTCGAGAGTAATCGGCCCGCGGATTTCCATGCCCTCGACGCCCCATGCAAGGCGCTGTTCCATCTGCTCTTGCGTGGGAACCGGTCCGATAATCGCTTTGTGCGGACGCGTTTTGTACTCTTGAGCCGAACCCGTACTGCTGACAGCCGGCAGCGCAACCGCGGCGCCTGCCGCGGCAGCGTACTGAATGAATTCTCGACGATTTATCATAAGACCTCCTTTAGGGTTAGTTCTTATTCGTTATTAGAAGGTAATTCCCTAACTTCTAACGATTGTACGCCGACGCGGAACCGATGTCAAGGGGCTTGAAAGGAAAAAACGATTTTGAAAATACGTTTTGAAAAAATCTCGAGGGGGTCTTGACAAAGCGGGGCGGGTTAGTATAATAACGCCATAACGTTCGAGAGAGCGATTAGGGGCAGCATAGCTCAGTCGGTTAGAGCAGCGGAATCATAATCCGCGTGTCCGGGGTTCGAGTCCCTGTGCTGCTAGTTTCAAAAGCCCTTGTTAAACAAGGGTTTATTTTTTGTCTGTACGTTTTCTTTAATTTCTATAAATTGTTTTAAATTTGACGTTATCGATTTCGGAATATGTAGTATATTATTATTATTATTATTATTATTGAAAGGGATGTCTAAAAGTTTAACAAAATCCTACCTTTCTGACAGGATAGCTATTAACCAGATTTAATAATGAGCACCGCAGATTTATTCGATTTGACAGTCGTGATTATTATTGTTGCGTCCGCGTTTCGTGGATATCAAAAGGGGCTGATTCATCAGCTTGGCGCGATAATATCAATGATAATCGGGAATATTGTTTCCGTTCGGTTTACGCCTGTACTGGCAGATTGTCTTCCAATCCACTATAGTTTCAGGTCAGCCAGCGCGTTTGTTATTTTGCTGGTTGTTTCAACATTAATAACCTGGGGAATAATCAATTTGCTGTCTTATATTGTTTCCAATTTGAAGCTTAACACCTGGAACAAGCAGATGGGCGCGCTCTTGGGAGTGGCTTATGGATTTCTTTGGGCGATGACGTTGACGTTTATTCTATTGATATATTCCGTACCGTTTCCCGCAGCAACAGGCGTCGCGGTTGTTGACGGCAATCCGCTTGTGCAAACAACGACTCCCGAACGCTCTTTTATTATGGAATCCAAATCAGGGCGTTTTTTGACCAAAGCCGCATTGGAAATTATCGACCGCCTTCCTCATGGCGGCGTCGATTACAAGTTCTATGATTATTTACGTGAATACCTTCAGCGGAACGCAGATGAAATCAAAGTGAACAATCCTGACTTGCCGAAAGATCCTTTTCCGTTTTCCTCGCCTGACGTTGGTCCAGATGACGACAAGCCTCGTTTGCCTGTCGATTCGCCTTTGCCAGACTAATAAACGCTGTTGGTTTATGGAAGATTTTGTACGCGCCTTTGCGGATACTTGACAAAAGCGCTAAAGAATAAGCGGTCAGAAGAAAGGATGTTCATTCGTTCTGCTGACCGCTGTATAATTAAAAGCGATAAAAGTTTTACTGATAATTCTATCTCATTCCGACCAGCTCTTTGAGCTGACGAACTTCTGTTGTCGTCAGACGTCGATAAGCCCCTTTGGGGAGTTTGCCCAGTTTAACGGGGCCGACAGCGATGCGCGTCAGGTCAAGGACGTTGTGTCCAAGTCGGGCGAGAATGCGGCGGATTTCTCGGTTTTTGCCTTCGGACAGAACCATTTCTATAACAGACGTGCCGTTTTTGTAGACCTGCTTGATTTTGGCGGAGTCTGCATGGACTTTGCCCTCGGCGATGTAAATGCCGTCGCACATCTTTTTGATAACTTCCGTTGTCGGGACTCCGGAGACGTGAACGCGATAAATCTTTTGCACCTCGTACGATGGGTGAGTGAGTCGGTTTGCCAGTTCGCCGTCGTTGGTAATGAGCAAAAGCCCAGTACTGCTCATGTCGAGACGTCCGACAGGGTACAGACCGGGAACGTTTTCCTGGATGAGGTCAATGGCGCGCAGTCTTCCGTCCGGGTCTGCGTTGGTGCAGATGAACTTCTCCGGCTTGTTGAGCATGAAATAATGCCGCTTTCCCTGGTTGATGGCTTGTCCGTCAACGCGGACTTTTTGCCCCGGCAGGACGCAGACGCCCAGTTCCGTAACGGTTTTGCCGTCAACGTCAACTCTGCCGGAGGAAATCAGTTCTTCGCAGGAACGTCGGCTTCCCAGCCCGGCGGCGGCAAGAATCTTTTGAAGGCGTATGCCAGAGGCGTCGTCGGAAGACGCGTCTGCCGCTTTGGAGTTCTTTCCGGACTTCGGAGCTCGTTTTTCGGCTTTGGCGCGATGTTTCATTTCCGGCAGCGGACGGTCGGACTGCAGTTTCAACCCTCCATTTGCTTCGAGCTGTTCCCGATGTTTTTGTCTTCCTTGAGCGGTTTTGTCGGTCAGAACGCGTTTGAGCGGTTTGCGAGCGCGTTTGACCTGGTTGTCGTTAGCGGAGAACCCGGTAATGCGGCGTTTGCCTCGCGGCTGATCGGCGGATTTTACAGACTCATACACGTCCGGTTCGGGAATCCGCTCCGGTCGACGAACGTCGTCGTCATCGTCGTCAAAACCAGACGGGTTGGCGGGATCAAAGACGTCCTGCTTTGGCTTTTTAATATTGTGGAAGAACTCGTAATTCTCCCGGTCTTTGAGCCAGCGCTGACGCGCTTCTTCCGATTCGAATTCCGGCATTTGAGGCCCGCGGACAGACGTCTTGCGCGGCTTGCTTGAAGAGCGTTTGTCGTCCGGTCGAGAACCGAAAAGACGTCCAGAACCGCTTGCGAAGGAGCGTCGCTGACCGCGAGCGGACGACGGGCGGCTTGACGATCTTTTAGCTCCGCCGGAACGCGAGGATCGGCTGGAGCTGGAGCCGGGTCGCGAGGACGATTTCCCAAAAGCGGCTCTGCTGGCGGCGCGTCCGCCGGTTTTTCCAATCGGTTTTTGGCGATTATTGCGGGAATGGCTGTTTTGACCTGAAATTCTGCGCTGAGGCATGATAGTATGACTTTCTGAAGGTGGTTTAATATGCGGTTGAATCAATTATTGGCAACAGTTATTGGGATAGCAGTTGCTGGGATAGCAGTTATAACAGTTGCTGGGATAACTGTTGGAATAGTTGACCGGAACGCGAAGCGAACTCTTATCGCGTGCGGGGTCTTGATAGTCTGCCGGACGGAAATCGGGAATCCCGGGACCGATGTTGGGGTCTGGAAAGGGATCGAATTTGGAATACAACCGGCGCTGGTATTCAACTGTGCCGTGGGGCTGGTCGAGTCGCGGGTAGGCGAAATACGGCGATTGACAGCAGCCGGAAAAAACGGCGACTAACAGCAATACGGCAGTAATGGCGAAATTTTTCATGTTCTTTTAGGCGTCTTGTATCGACTGGCGTTATATTTTAGGGCATAAAATACTCTAAAACGACTGCGGATTCTGAATTATGAGGCGTTAATTGAACTGAGCCAACGGCTGCGGGCAGGAGAACGGAATGACCGCGGCGAAGCGGAATTCCTGCCGGGTCGTTTTCGACGTCAACTTCTCCCTGAACGACAAAAACAATGTGCGATCGATTTTGTCCGCCGACTGTTATCGGGTGAGTAAATCGATAGCGATTTGTAACAAATTTATCGCAGGAAACAAGCGTTTCATGGGAATTGTCGCCCAGAGGCAACTCTTTTTGCGGGGTGATTTTACCTTGATCCCACGTCAAAGCGCGAATCCCTTCTTCGATATGCAGTTCTCGCGTTTTGCCGGTTTTGTCGAGCCGGTTCCAGTCGTAAAGGCGGAACGTGTGGTCTGACGACTGCTGAATTTCCGCAATCATAACGCCAGCTCCAAGCGAGTGAACCGTCCCGGCAGGCAGGTACAGGCTTTGTCCGACTTCCGGATGAAATCGATACAGCAGCGTTTCCAGCGCGCCTTCTTCAATCGCCTGGCGAATAATCTTTTCTGTAACCGGGAAACGAAATCCGGTAAAAATGAAGCTGTCCGGCTCCGATTCCAGAACGACCCAGGCTTCGTCTTTGCCTCCGTCGGTCAAAAGCAGCTCGTTTGCCAGGTCGTCGTCTGGATGAACCTGAACGGAAAGCTGATGATTGGCGTCGAGAATTTTGAGCAGCAATGGGAATCTGTCAAAATTTTTATGAACGCCCATGAGGGCTTCCGGGTAGTTTTCCACCAAAAAATGAAGCGTCTCTCCGGCGAAACGTCCGTACAGTATTTTGCTTACGCCCAAACGATGATCTGTAATCTCCCAGCTTTCGGCGTAGTCGTCGCCCGGGGGTAGGGGTTTGCCTAACAGGGTTTCGATTTTTCGACCGCCCCAAATCGCGCGTTTGAGCGTTGGCTCAAAGCGCAGTGGGTAAAGGGTTTCCGTTGAGGAGGCAGGCGTCGTTAGCGTTTGGGTTTCTGACATGAAATATGGTGAAATAACTTGCGTTGGAACGTCGTGTGGTTGTCTGCACAGCGATAAATTCTGGAATTTCCAGAATAAATGCTGAAGCGTGGGGGGAGTTTATCGGATATTTATGTACAATATGATTATACTGATATTACCTTATTATATACAAATATTGATTTCTCGCAAGGGGAAACTTTGCCGGAACTCCTTCCATAAATAAAATAATACGGTATATTTGAATAATAAGCAATCCCAATTTTGACAATTCATACAAAATATACATTTTGTAAAAACTAAAAACACGCCCATGAAACCTCAAGAAGACAATTTGTTCAAAGAATCCTCGATGAGTTTTGGAGACCATTTGGAAGAACTGCGCCGATGTTTGTTCAAATGCGTTTTCGGAGTCGTGGTCTGTTTTATAATTGGTCTGTTTTTTGGGGCGTCGGTCATGAATATCATTCAAAAGCCGCTGACCCGTTCTCTGGTTCGATACCTCGACAAACAGAACCGCGTCAAAGTGGAAAGGATGATAGACCAGGGCTATCCCAAAGAAATCGCTCAAAAGGCGTTTGACAGCGGCTTGCTGGTCGAGACGATTTATATCAATAAAGACGAATTGAAAAAACTTGCCGGCGGCGAGCTGGGAATGGTCGAACCGGCGGCGCCAGCGACCGAACA
>JAZRTH010000442.1:0-5029 GCA_045651945.1 Thermoguttaceae bacterium | reverse complement strand
CCAAATCGCGCCGTTGTCTTTGCCGTTGCCCAGCCCTTCGGAAACGTCGTTCCAGCGGTGAGCGTCCGACCCGATAAAATCGTTGTACCGAACGGCGACGTCTCTCGAATACCCAATGCACAGGGCGTTCGGCCCGGCGGGATGGGAATAGAACCAGCTGTTCGCCGTTCCCCCGGGGTCGTGAGCCCAGTTGCGTTCAATGAGCAGGCTGGACGAGTTCGTAACATAAATTCCGGCGTCGTAGTTGATGGCTTTGCCGTTTGGCTCGTAATACTTTCCGTCGAGGTCAATGCGCTGCGTTCCGATTCGTCCGTAACCGGAGATGTCGCAGTTGACAATCTGGACGCCTCGGCAGTTGTCGAGCTGAATTCCGTGACGACGTCCGCCGCGAATCGTCAAGCCCTCTAAAATAACGAACTCAACGTTAGACAGGAAAACGGCGGATTCTTTCTCGTTTCCGCCGTCGATGACCGCGCCCGGCTCCAGAATGTAACGGATATAGCCGCTTTGAGTTCCCGATTCCGAAATCGTCTGCGGGCTGAGCGTTTCGTTCTCTTTCCCCAGTACCACGGTTTTGGCAACGGGAACGTCAACGGACTTCGTTTTGAATTCGCCTTTGAACTGTCGAACGCCCTGCGGGGATTTAATGGCGACTTCGTATTGATATTCCGCGTTCTCTTGCAGATGAACGAACGTTCCGCGAGCGCAGCGTTGACCCGGCACGCAAACCAGCGGGAATCCCTCTTGCCAGAGCGGGTTCTGATTGGTTTTGGTCGGCTTGACGCGAAATCGAACTTTGGACTGGAACTGCGATTCGTCGTCTGGAACGCCAGCGTTGACGTTAATACTGCAAACGCGGTATCCGGGAACGACTTCAAACTCCGACGCGTTGGCGGTTAGAGAAACCGGCTCGTCTTTCTTTTCCGGTTTCGATTTCGGAACGGCTATCTCAACGAGCGTTTCCGTTTCAACGAGTTTAATCTCCGTAAAGACGAACTTCTTCCCGACTTGTCCGCGGGTCTCAATTCGTAACAGGGCTTGAATGGAATCCGCCTCGCCTGTATTGACCGCCAAAAGCGTGGGAACCGTTTTATTATCTACGGGCGGAAAGCCGTACATGGCAGGTCGGGCGATTTCCTTTTTGTCTTTGAAGAGCTTGATTTGCAAGCACGCTCTGTGCGGCTCGTCAGCGTCGATTTTGGCGCTGAAAAGCAGGTTGACGTTCTTTTTCGTCAGCTTGACCGTCTGTCCCAGTTCCGTTAAGCGCCCCGGCGTTTCTTTCAAGACGGCGATCTCGACGCCGTTTGGAACGGCTTTGACCGCTGTTGAATCCGAATAATGACGCCAATTGTCTAACGGAGGCGTCAGCAACGACGGAGCGTCCTGAGCCTGAATGGTTGTTACATTGAGAAGAACAAACAGCAGAAAGAATAAGCGTTTCATGGTTATAAATCGTCGTCTGGAATGACTTCGCCGCAGTTGTACGTAAACAGACTGATAAACGTCTCCGGGTTCATGTTGTGAACGTGGAAATGGACGGAACCGTCAGCATATACGAAATTACAGCCGTTTGGATGGAATGAATACATCTCGTTTGCGTTTTCGCAGTTGATCATTTCAGTATTGAAACAAACGGTATGAGTGTAGAAATAGGCGTCAACGTCCGCCCATTTGGCGCCGGAAATCGTGGCTTTATTTTGGTACTTTCCCTCTTTATAGTAATAAGGGCGCCCTGCGTCTTCAAAGAACAAAAACGTGCTGGACAACCCGTCTGTAATTTGGGACGATTTGAGAGACATGCCGTCTTTCTTTAATACTCCTTCCCAGTTTATTCGCTGAGTAACAACCCCGTCATTGACCAGTTGTTTGTAGGCGGAGGAATCAACCCAGACGTCGGCGGCGTAGTCTGCGCCGTAATCGTCGTATTGAACCGTTGACGGACAGCGATAGCCCGGAATGTAGACTTTGGAAGCGCTCGTATTGGGGGACGTGTTCCAGTTTTTCGTCATATCAAAGCGGTCGTATACGTTTTGAAGTTCCATGAACGGCAGAATGAACGTCAGACAATTGTGTTTAGGGGACGTGGTGTGAGATGGCGGAAAGCGCTGAAACGCAGACTCGTAGTTAATCATCGCCAAACCAATCTGCTTGAAATTGTTAGAGCATTTCAGACGCCGAGCAGCTTCTCGAGCGGACTGGACGGCTGGCAGCAGCAGCCCAACGAGCGTCCCAATAATTGCAATGACAACCAACAGCTCAACCAGCGTAAAACCGTGCGCCTTTTTGTCGTTTCTCATTAAAATCCCCCTTAACATTCCCCTTATTATTTTATGAATTCATTGAGAATTCAATTTACATAAATAAAAATCCCGATAACCGTCGCCAGCCAAAGCAGAACGGAAACGATTAACGGTTTGTCTGAAGTTATCGCTTCCACCGCGCCGTCGTACTGACCGCTGATGGAATCGATAAAATATCTGTATATTCCGAAAAATACAAACGGAACCGTATAGACTAAAAAACTTGTTTTGTGAAGTTCAATCGTACCCGGCGAAACGGTGTAGAGCGTATACGTCAGCAAACTGCACGCGGCGGTTACGCCCAGCAAGACGTTTAAGAATTTTACTGAATATCGCTGCAGCGACGAGCGATACTGAGCGTCAATTCCGATGACGGAACATTCCATCCGCCGCTTTCCGAATCCCAAAAATAACGACATTGAAAAGCCTGAAATCAAAATCCAATGCGACGGAACGACTAACAGTACAGCGCAGCCGCCCAGAATTCTCAAAACAAATCCAAACGCGATTGAAACGACGTCGATTATAACCAGTTTTCTAAACAGAAAATCATAAACGACGCTGTTGAGCAGATACGCTAAACCGACTATTGTAAAGTAAAACGCGGGCTTTTGAAATACGCTCTGATAGAAGTACAATCCCGTCAGCAAGGCAAACGGAATCAGAGTCAAGATGACGCAGATTGTAATTGCAGTTGGAATCGAAACTGCGCCGGAAGCAATGGGACGATGGCATTTCCGCGGGTGCTGGCGGTCGGACTCCGCGTCGCAGACGTCGTTGAGAATATAAACCGCGCTAGACCACAAGCAAAAACATGCCGTTGCAAATATAGACAACAGTACTGACGTCCAGACGTTAGGCGTCCACAGCGCTCCTGAAAACAGAAGCGGAAACAGCACGAAAACATTCTTAAACCAATGTTTCGGACGCAGAAGCTGAATTACAGTTTGCATGGTTACATGTCAAATGACAAAAATGGTTTGTATACTCTGTTATTATTATAAACAAATCGCCTTTAAAAACAATGGGGATGGGACATTTTTCCATCTCCTTGACAATCCTCGACATTTCGGTACACTGGACGGTATGAATACACGAATCATCGGCTGTCATCTGTCGGTTGCAAAAGGGTTTGCCACGTTGGGAAAAGACGCGCGGCAGATCGGGGCGAATACGTTTCAGTTTCATTCCCGAAACCCGCGGGGAGGAGCGGTGAAAAAGCGCACGGACGCCGATATCGCTGCGTACGTCGAGCTGGTCGACCTTGTCGGGTGCGTCTCGCCGGTCGCGCACGCGCCGTATACGCTCAATCCGGCATCGGCTGACAAAGCCGTTCATGAATTTGCTCTCAAAGCGTTTCAGGAAGACTGGGCTAATCTGCGTCTGCTGCCGAAATGTCTGTATAACTTCCACCCGGGATGTCATGTAGGACAAGGCGCGGAAGAGGGAATCAAAAGAATTGTCGAAACGCTCAATTTAGTTCTGAATGAAGAGACGGAACAGGCGCGAAACGAACGTCAAGACAACTTTATTCTGCTGGAAACCATGTCCGGGAAAGGCTCGGAAATCGGCTGGCGGTTTGAAGAGATTCGAGAAATTATCGACGGCGTTGAGCGTTCAGAACTGATGGGCGTTTGTCTCGATACGTGTCATATTTATTCCGCCGGATACGACCTGGTTAACGCCCCTGAACGCGTCGTTAAAGAATTTGACTCTGTAATCGGCTTGAACCGTCTTAAGGCGATTCATCTCAACGATTCCATACACCCGTTGGGAAGCCGAAAAGACCGGCACGCCTGTATCGGTCAGGGAACGATCGGCTACGAAGCCCTGCGCCGATTCGTCGATTTGCCGGAACTGGCAGGGGTCCCCTTAATACTCGAAACGCCCAGCGATTTAGACGGCTGGGCGCAAGAAATACAGATGTTTCGGTCGTAAGGCGATGCGAGGTAAATCAATTATTATCGGTTGGTTTTGTTACAGGAACGCCCCTATGATTTCAATTAGAAAAATCGCTTTGCGTATTCTCGAGTTTATACATACTCCGCTGTTTTCAGCTCGCGATTCAAAGTCCGGCGTTGAATCGTCAACCAAAGATATGTCCAGTCTGAAAGAGCGCTCCGGTCAAAAGCGTGAAAAATCTTCAGACAAGACAAGCTCTGCTTTGAATAGAAATAAATCTGTTGAACGTTTGAGGCAGGCGGCGGAAAGTGGAGATGCAAAGGCGCAATTCGATCTCGCTTTTCGTTATATGATGGGTTTTGGCGTTGAGCAAGATAAAGAGGAATTCGTCAAATGGTTACGATTAGCGGCTCAACAGGGATATGTCAAGGCTCAATATAATTATGGCTGTTGCTTTGATCAAGGTTATGGCGTTGAACAAGACAAAGCGGAAGCCGCCAAATGGTTTCGATTAGCGGCGGAAAAAGGGTATGCTCCAGCTCAATACAATCTTGCTAATTGTTATTATAAAGGCGAGGGCGTTTCCAAAGATTTGGAGGAAGCGTTAAAATGGTACCGAAAAGCTGCAAAACAACATGACGAGTCTGCTATAGAAGTTCTTAAAGTATTAGAACAAAAATTATAGCGAGAGTTCCGCAGCGCTTCCCTCTCGCATAATTCATACCCACGGGTTTACACCCGTGGCTCGTCTGTGTATTTCGCGATTACTTGTTGCGTTCTGTACACAACCAATGATGAGCGCGAAGCGTGACTTCTCACTCCTAACT
>JAZRTH010000441.1:0-4276 GCA_045651945.1 Thermoguttaceae bacterium | reverse complement strand
CGGTTCAGCTTTGATAAACGAATGGAAAAGATGAGAGCGTTATACGACTCTTTGGAAGAATGAACGTAAGCGTAATTTCAAAACGTGACGAATTACAGTCAGCCGCCCAGCGCTTGAGAGAGTTTCTGCTCCAAAAGGGAGAAACGGCTCTGGCGTACGACCCCGGCTGGCTTTTCGCGCTGTCGGACGGGCTGGGACATACGCCGTATTTGCTCGAGGCGCGCGACGATTCCGGCGCCGCCGTCGGCTGGCTTCCGCTGGGATACGTTCATTCGCTGCTTTTCGGTCGGTTCCTGGTCAGCATGCCGTACTTAAACGTCGGCGGCGTTCAAACGGATTCCCCGGACGCGGCTGTTACATTGATTGATTCCGCCTGCGAGTTAGCCGACCGGCTCAAAGTCAAGTTTTTGGAACTGCGCGGCGAGCGGGAATATCCCCATCCCAAATTGACGTTTACCAGAACGGAAAAGGTTCACATGCGCCTGGCTCTGCCGGAAACGGAAGACGAGCTGTGGAAGTCCATCGGCTGCAAGGCGAGAAACCAGATTCGCAAAGGCGAAAAGGCGAACCTGACCATTCAATGGGGCGACTCCGACCAGCTCATTTCCGACTTTTACGAGATCTTCGCCGTCAATATGCGAGATTTGGGAACGCCGGTGTATTCGATTAACCTGTTTAAGCAGATTCGTAACGCGTTCAACCGTCCGGAAGACCGCGACTCGTTTTTTGACGCCGCCGCCCTGCCCTACTCCGCCCGACAAAGCGTTCAGTTTGCGGTCGTCTACAGTCCTTCGGGAGAACCCGCCGCGGGAGGCATGCTGACGTTCGGAACGCCCGGCGCGAGCGGTTCCCGGCTGACGGTGGAAGTTCCCAGCGCGTCCTGCAAACGCAAGTTCAACGCGGACTGCGCCAATATGTTCCTCTATTGGCAATTGTTGAAAAAATCGATAGAATATAAACAGACGACGTTCGATTTCGGACGTTCGACTGTCGATTCGCCCACGTACAAGTTCAAAGCGCAATGGGGCGCCAAGCCGTTCCCGTCGTTTTGGCAGTATTACCTCCGGGGAACCGACCCGGACTGCATGCGCCCGGACAAGGGCGGCTACGGGTTAGCCGTTCGCGTCTGGCAGAAACTCCCCGTTTGGCTGACGCGGCTTATCGGCCCCGGCATCGTCAAAGGCATTCCTTGATGAGGGAATAGGGAATGGGGAATAGGGAATAGTATCGCCTTCGGCGAATCCCTGTTCCCGTACGTTTAGGTTCGCCTGTCGGCGAACTGCGTAATTCCGCCCGACAAGGTCGGTTCCTGATTGGAAGCGGGGAATGCCAAAACGAGCTTTTTCGGAGGCAAAACCTCATCCACTCGCCCGTGCGGCTTCGCACCGTTGGTCGCTCCATTACCGCCTTTCATCCAATCCTAACCCCAACTCCTAACTAACTCCCATGATTTGTGTAACAGTATCCCGACCTCGCCACCGGTTTATGCTGGCGGAATGTAAAGGCATGAAAGAACGCGGCGCCGATTTGATTGAGCTTCGGCTGGACGCTCTTCAGACGGTTCCCGACGTCAAATTGCTGCTCAAAGACCGCCCGTGTCCGATTTTGATAACCTGCCGCCGCGAAGAAGACGGGGGAAAGAGCAAGCGTTCGGAAACCGACCGAATGATTCTGCTTCGCACCGCTATTTTTGAGGGTGCGGATTACGTCGATTTGGAATACGACGTCGCCGCCAGAGTTCCGCGATTCGGCAAGACGAAGCGGGTTATTTCGTATCATAATTTTGAGAATACGCCAGATAATATTGAAACGATTCTCCAGCACATGGCGACGCTGGACGCGGACGTTTTGAAAATCTGCACGATGGCAAACAGCCAGTCGGATAACGTTCGGGTTTTGAACCTCATTGGGAAGACGTCCATTCCGACAATCGCCTTTTGCATGGGACCGTATGGAACGCCTTCACGGATTCTGTGCGGAGCGTTTGGCGCGCCGTGGACGTACGCCAGCGCCGACGCCGATTCTGCCGCCGCGCCGGGTCAGATTTCTTTCGACCAGCTCAAGAACCTGTATCAGTACGACTACATCAAAAAAACGACGCCGGTTTTTGGCGTCATTGCCAACCCTGTCGCTCACAGCATGTCGCCGCTGATTCACAACTCTGCATACGTCGATCAGGAAGTGGACGCCGTCTATTTGCCGTTTTTGGTAGATTCCGCCGAGTTGGAAACGTTTCTCAAACAGGACGCCCCGGCTCTTAACGTCAAAGGACTGTCTGTTACAATTCCGCATAAAGTAAACGTCATTCGTCATCTGAACTTCGCCGACCCGGCTGTTTTAAAAATCGGCGCGTGCAACACGATTGTCTGGAAAGACGGAAAACGATACGGATACAATACAGACTATAATGCCGCCATGGACGCCATTTCCGGCATTTTCGGCTGGAAAGAGCCGCTGCCAATTGAAATTTCAAAAGACGGGAAGTTGGACAGATGCAAAGAACAGCCCATGGCTGGCAAAGTCGCTTTGATTTTGGGCGCAGGCGGCGTCGCCAAAGCGGTTGCGACCGGTCTGCACTTGCGCGGCTCCGATTTGGTTATTACCGATATCGACGCTCCTCGCGCTGAAGAACTTGCTGCAAAGCTGGGTGGAAAAGCTGTTACATGGGACAAACGGGCGGACGTCGACTACGATCTGGTTGTCAACTGCACGCCGGTGGGCATGTATCCCAAATCGAATTTATCGCCCTTTGACCCGGAAAAGATGAACGCGAATTCCACCTCAAAACCGCTGGGCGCTTTCGACTGCGTTTACAATCCGGAAGACACGCTGTTTTTGAAATCCGCTCGAAAGAAGAACTGGAAAACTGCGTCCGGACTGGACATGTTCGCCCATCAGGCGGAATTACAGTATCGGCTTTTCCTTCATCAGCCCGCCCCGGTGGAGGTCATGAAAGACGCTGTCCGTAAGGCAACGGAGCAATCGCGCTGGTAGCGTTGAATTCTAAATAGATAATTCAGTTTCAGGAACAAATCCATGAGTATTAAACATATTGTCGTTATTTGCGGTTTATCGTTTGTCAGTCTCGTTTTGTGCGGCTGTCCGGGAACGAGCGTCGATACGTCCGACTTTGAATCGGCGACCAATTCGGCGGAATCGACTGACCAGCGCAAAACAGAGCGCCTGTTTGACAGCGCTATTGAAGCGCTCAACCGCCTGGAACAGGATTCCAGCGGGGAAAGCGGTGATCGTGTAACAGGACGCTTAAACGAATGGATTAAAACGACTCCTGAACTCAAGGACTGGTCGCCAGACCCCATGACGCCGGACTGGCAAAAGAACGTTCAGAAGAATCTGCCGTTTATTGCTCAGGTCGCTCAACAGGTTCAGTTTGCGCGGCAGGATATTTCTTTAACGATTGACAAATGCGTACGTCTGTTTCAATTGCAGCAGGAATTAAACGCTTTGATTCAGAATCAGCAAGCAGGCGCGACCGACCAAAAAACGCTCGACAAAATCGAGAAGATCAAGGCAGAGGGGGAGAAGACTAACTCTGAACTGGAAAAATACCAAACGCCTGACAGCATTAAAAAACTGTTGGAGTATCTGCCTAAAACCCGTCTGATTTTGGCGGACGAGTCCGCGCCCGACTACGATCCGTGGAACGCCGCAGCGTTTGACGCGTTCACGTCTTCCATGAAAAGAATTGACGATGAAGGATTAAAACTGCTTGTCTCAGTTTCTCCAGACGAAATATTGGGAATGATGGACAGCGTTTCCTCCTGGTTAGAGAACATCGCAGGCGACTTCGCGCTGGAAGATCTGGCGTTTCCGGAATCCGACATTTATTACCTGGAGGAGTCCATTTGGCTGCGCGACGCCTCGGAATGGGCTCAGGGCTCTTCCGCTGACGATTTGTCACGAGTTATAGCGCTCTTTGACTGGACGATGAAGAACGTCGCTCTGGAATCGCCGGCGGACAACCGAACTCGCCCCGTTTCGGAAAAAGAGCCTAAAGATTGCCAGTCCTGCCGTCCTGTTTGGCAGATTCTGCTTTCCGGACAGGGAACGGCGGCGGAACGCGCCTGGGTTTTCGCTCGACTTGCAGAACATCAGGGACTGGACGTTGCTCTGGTTCGCATTCCAATTCCCGAACAGCCGATCCCTCCCGCACCGGAATCTGAAACGCCTGCTCCAGTCGAAGAAACCGCTCCTGCTGAGACTGAACCGGAAACGCCAGCGGAAGAAACCGTTCCTGCGCCGGCTGCTCCTGCTG
>JAZRTH010000440.1:0-1516 GCA_045651945.1 Thermoguttaceae bacterium | reverse complement strand
GAGATGCCTCCCAAACCGATTTCCACTTGCCTGAAACGACTTCTGACACCACGGTCTGACGAAATGCGTCTGTATATCGTTTTAACATCTTTAACCTTTCTGTCAACCGATACCAGGACAAGACAGTAATTACTAATTACTCATCACTAATTGCTAATTCCTACAGCGTCCATCCTTGTCTATACGGAACGGCGAGCAGGGCGTTAGCGGCTTGAGAGTTCGTCTTCATGGCGTCAGCGTCCCAGACGAGTTCTTCGCCAGTGCGGTACGCCAAAGCGCCGAGCAGAATCGTTTCCGTCAGGCGGCCGCCGTAGCTGAACCGGCAAAGGCAGTCTTCCGGCTTGTTGTCGCGAATCGCCTGCAGCCATTCGTTGTGATGTCCGAGCGATTTGGCAATCCAGGGTTGCGGAGCTTTGTAATCTTTGAAGTTGGCTTCCGGATACAGGACGCGAGAGCCGTAGTCGGCAAAGAGCTGTCCTTTTTCGCCGTCGAACAGAACGCCCATGAACCGATCCGGGATGTTCTTCTGCTTGAGGATTTCCGGACGCTTTCCGCCGTCGAGCCAGTGCAGATTGACAGCCGGCTGTTCGCCGTCGGCTTCAAACGTGTAGTCAATTTCGAGGTTGAGCGGGCAGCCTTCCGGGTTGCGTTCCGGACCGTCAACGATTTTAATCGTCTTGCAGTTCTTGAGCTTGAGCGCCCAGAACGCCAGGTCCATGATGTGAGCCGCCATGTCGCCCAGCGTGCCGTTGCCGAAATCCCACCATTTACGCCAGTTGGCGGGCAGATAGCAGGGATTATACGGACGGAACGGAGCGGGTCCGACCCACAGATCCCAGTCGAGATTGGCGGGGACGGGCGGCGTGTCGGTCGGGCGTTTGGCGTCAGGCGTCAAGCCCCAGCCTTTTCCGCACCAGACGTAAACGTCGTGAACCTTGCCGACGGCGCCGGACTGAACCATTTCAACAACGCGGCGATAGTTGTCTTCCGCGTGAATCTGAGTTCCCATCTGGGTGCAGACTTTCATTTGAGCGGCGACTGTCTGCATTACGCGAGCTTCGCGAATGTCGTGAGCCAGCGGCTTTTCGCAGTAGCAGTGAAGACCCATCTTCATAGCCATCACAGCCGGGGCGGCGTGAGTGTGGTCGGGCGTGGTAATCAAAACGGCGTCGAGGTCTTTGACTTCTTCAAGCATCTTGCGGAAGTCCGCGAACTTCTGCGCTTGCGGCGCGAACTGTTTGCCAGCGGCATTTAACAGCTTGGAATCAACGTCGCAAATAGCAACGATGTTTTCGTGAGCGGCGTTAATCGCCTTGAAGTGATCTGCGCCACGCATGCCGGCGGTGCCGACGAAAGCGATATTGAGTTTATCGCTGGGGGCTTTATCCTGGCAGAATGCGGGAACGGAAACGTTAGCGGCTGCCAAAGAAGCGGCAACTGCGCCGGTCTTCAAAAAATCACGACGTGAAAAACGACTGGACATAAGTGTCTCCTTTCGTGGATTATAATTAAATAA
>JAZRTH010000439.1:0-7035 GCA_045651945.1 Thermoguttaceae bacterium | reverse complement strand
CTTCATTACCGCCTTTCAATCTTCTCGCAACTCGCAAATTCTCCCCTCCCCCCTTGCGAATTGTCCGATAATTAATACAATTACGTATATGAGGAGAATAATCTTACTGTTGACGTTCGCAAGCGCGGCGCTGTTCGGCGTCGGCGCGCTGGCGCAGGCGCAGTCCTTTAGCCGTCATCTTCCGCACCTTGTCGTTCTGATGGACGGGACCGTTATACCGTGCGCCGTAACCAGCTTAACAAGAGAGGAAGTACAGCTGACGCGTCTGTCCAAGCCGGAACAGATGACGATTCCCTATTCCTCGTTGTCGGGAATCGTATTCTCCCGTCCCGTTCCGGATGAAGCGGAAGAGGTTCTGGTGAATCGGGATATGCGTAAAGCCAGCCCAACCGACTTGATAATTGACGCTGCTGGAAAAAGCTATTCCGGTTTTTTTCAGGGATTGGACGGATTCGTTTTAAAATACCATTCTATTACGCATCATGACGATCAGACGCTTCCCGTCGTACAAATCAGAGCGCTGATTTTTAATAAGAAAGTAGTCTTTATCAATTATCATCGTTGGGTCTTTACGACTCAAGACGGGGCGATTTTTTTTGCGAATTCGATGAAAACGAAAAACGGGGTTGTTACAGTCAATTTCCCGTGGAGCGAAACGGCGTACGAGTTTGACGAATCGGAAATTGTAACAGCGCTTCCTCCGGTTAACATCGGATGGCTGGACGAACTAGGTCCGGCGGATTGGGCGCAAATTCCGTTCTGGTCTGCTCCGTCGAAGTCGCATCGCGACAACGCAGACGTCAACGGCGGACGGCTTCGCGCCAATACAGGACAATATTATCTGCACGGGTTCGGCGTTGCCGCGTCGTCCCGACTGACGTTTAAGTTGACCGATTTGGGAAACTTGCTTATAAATAAAATCCTCCCAATGCCGGACGTTCATCTGACCGGGTATGTCGCTCGGCCGTACGGAGTCAAAACCGGGTCTGTGCGGTTTCGCGTTTTTACCGACGGCGCGTTGGCGGGAACGTGGACGCTATCGGCTTCAGACGCTCCGGTTAAAATCGACGTCCCCTTAAACGGTAAAAAACGCCTTGACCTGGTTGTCGATTTCGCCGACGATTCCCCGGTTGACGACCGCGCCATTTGGGGTGAGATGAGGATTGAGGCAGTAGGCAGTAGGCAGTAGGGAATAGGGAATAGGAAATAGTTTTTAAGTGGTTAGTTTTAAGTGGTAAGTGGTAAGGCCGCAAGCGACGTTCCAACTAACCACTTACCACTAACCACTTAACACTTAACAATAATATCATGCCAGGAATATACGGAATTGTAGACGCAGCTGTTACGCCGCCGAGATTGGAATCGTGGTCTTCCATGTTCCAGTACGGGCGGTTTTTACCGGACTATGTTTGTAACGACGAAGTCTTTTCGCACGGCGTGTTGGGACGAATCGACTTGAACGTCTACCCGTCCGAACCGCAGCCGGTAACGTCGTCTGACGGGACGGTCAAAGTCGTTTTGCACGGAGAGCTTTCCGCCCCGGCGGGGTTGGTCGCTAACGCAAACGCCTGTCCGGCTCGGATTGTTGCGGAAGAGTTCGCGCGGCGGCGAGCGGCGGAAACGATTGACGAGTTCTTCGCTCAGGTTCACGGTCGATTTAATATAGCCGTCTGGGACGAGGTGGAAGGCAGGCTTCATCTGTTTACTGACTTCTACGGGTCGTCCCCGCTGTACTATACGCTCTGCGGAGGGCAGTTTTTGTTCTCGTCCGATTTGCTGGCGTTGACGCAAAACCCTGCCGTCAGCCGCGAGTTCGATAAACAGGGCGTCGCCCAGTTCTTTACGTACGGTCAGTACGTCGGCGACCGGACGTCGTTTGAATCCATTCGCGTACCGGCGCCGCGGTCACATTTGTTTTTTGACGCTGCGTCGGGAACGCTGACAAAGCGTCAGTACGCCTCCGATTTCACCCACAGCGCGGTTTTATCGACGCAGTCTGAATCGGATCAGGCGGACGCGATTGCCGACGCATTTTACGAGTCCGTTCAGCGCGACTCGCTCAACACGCCGAATCTGGGCGTGAGCCTGTCCGGCGGCTTGGACGCTCGCAGCATTTTAGCGTGCGTTCAGACGGATTCCCCGCAGGACATCGTCTCGATTGCAATGGGAATTCCCGGCTGCGGCGACCACAAGCTGGCGGCTCAGCTGGCAAAGCGGTTTGGGACAACGCATTTCAATTACGCCCTGAACACCGATTTTCTTCGGGACTATCCCAGGCATTTTGAAGAGATGGTTCGTCTGACGGACGGGCAGTACCTCTCGACGGCTATTGTCATTCCGACGCTGGATTTTTATCGGGAAAAGAACGTCAAAGTCCTTTTGCGCGGGCACGCTGGCGAGCTGTTCCATCTGACCAAGGCGTACGCGTTTTCGCTCAAGGAATCGGAACTGTTACAGCTCAATTCCCGTCAGACGGTTTTCGATTGGGCGGCGGGGCATCTCAAATCGTACATGCTCGACGGCGTCGACAAGCCGCTGCTTAAAGGCGTGTCACAAAGTCAGTTCAACGAGATGGGCGCGGCGGGGCTGGACGACATGTTCTCTGCGTGCGCCGACGGTCCTGACCCGGCGGCGATTCTCTGGCAGCTGTTCCTCGACATGCGCGTCCATGGAGAGATTGCGCTGTCGATGAAAAAATTCGGGTCGAGAATTGAAGTCCGTCTGCCGTTTCTGGATAAGACGATGCACGAACGCCTGTTCTCTGCGCCGCGATCCATGTGCATGGGCGAAACGATTGAAAAGCGGATTCTGGAGAAGTTCCGTCCGGATTTCCTCAAGGTCAAAAACGTCAATACAGGCACGTATATTGGGGCGTCGCCGCTGCGGCAGGAAATCGCCCATTTCATTCAGCGCGTTCTCGCCAAACTCGGCGCGCCGGGATACCAGCCGTACGAACGCATGGGGCTGTGGCTGCGCCGGGAACTGAAAGACTATGTCGGTCAACTCGTTTTAAGCGAACAGAACCTCGATTCCGGCTTGTTCAACCCCGACACGCTCCGCTGGATTATTGACGACCACAACAACGGCGCCAACCATACGTATTTGATTGTCGCGCTGATGGTCTTCGCGCAATTGCAGAAAGAGTTGTCGGGGATTTAATGACGGACTATGTTGTTCGCCTATCGGCGAATGCGTAATTCCGCTCCCGTTAGTCGCTTCATTACCGCCTTTCATCGATTGCCTATTCCTACCGCATTCTTGAGACAATTGATTCACAGAAGTCTTCCAGAGACAGCGGGCTTTTGCGAGCGTACATCCAGCGCTGAACGTAGTTGCCGATAGAGAAGTTGTATTCCGCCGTTTGGTTAACAATCGCAGTTGCAAAATAGAATTCAGCCTGAAGCTCAGCAATTATATCTTTGTATGACGCGGTCTCAGAATTGGCGTCCCGTTCAACGACTGACGACGCCTGTTCCAACGCCGAGCGGGTTTGGTTCATAAGGCTGAATTCCTGATTGATTGACCCTGCCAGCGGTTTAACGGTCAAGTCGTTTTCCAGACCGGGAACGTCCTCGATTACCTGATACGATTCCGTATGAAACGGCGTTACAGGCCAGAGTTCCTGTGACGCATACGCGCCAGCCATGGAAAGCAGCTGATTCATCCCAAACTGTTCTTTCAGAATCGCCTTTTGCGTCTCAATCGCCTCTGCGGCAAGCGTCTGTTTCCAGACGTTCATTGCCAGAAGAAAAAGACTCGACTGATCCGAGTTTCCCTGAGCTGACAAGCGGGCATAAACTTTTTCCTGAACTTCTTCCGCGCGGCGACGGGCAGTGATGATTACCGCCAGCTTTTGACATTGAGCTGACGCCCGCCAGTACTGATTTGTCGCCTGTTGATAATGCGTGGGATTGAAATTGAGTAAATACTCTTTGAGAGTAACGGCAGTCGCTCCGGCAGGTTTATAAACGGAGACGTCAAACCAGTTGGGAGTTGTCAGGTTGTCAGACGGAGAAAACGCAACCAGGTATATCTTTGGCGCGCGTAAAGAATCGTTTTGAATAATCGGCGTGTATGACGGCTCCGTTGGAAGCGGATTAATATTTGGGTCGCTTGGCTGCGGCATCGTGTCCGGCTGCGGCGCTGCGCCCGACGGATTGACGTCAGCTGGATACGTCGGTTCCGGCGCTGCGCCAGAACTGTTAGAAAGGTCAAACGTTTCCGGTCGCTGATCAAGCAAAGATTTAGGATTGGAAGCGTTATTCTGCGTAGTTTCAAAAACCGTTGCTGGACGAGGGTTAAGTATAAGCAACGGAGCCAGTTGTTTGGGATTGTAGGTTTGTCCAGCCTGCGTCCAGACGACGTATCGAGCAATATCGTTATTGTACGACAAAATTGATTTCCAGAAAGTTTCACGAGTCGCTTCTTCCTGCTCAAAGGCGTTGATAACGTCTGTAACAGTCGCCTTTCCGGCGCTGTAGAGTTCGGTTTGCGCTTCAAGATAATAAATCGCCGCCGCCAAAGCCGCCGCTGACGTCTTGATTTGTTCGTATCCCAAATTAATCCGTTTTGACAACATTCGCATTTCTCCCGAAACGGAACGAACTTGGGCAATTTTGTCTATATTGGTATGATAATCCCCATAGTGCGGCAGTTCGTTGCAGTACGGTAAACTGCTCGGCGAGAATCCACAGTCTCCCGCCATTGCGTTTAGCTCAATTGCTACACGGCGCATTTTCAGATGAGCCATCGCTGCTTTGTCTTCCGTTTTTTGTAAAAACAGTTTGACGAGGGCGTTGTTTTGAGGATCAAATCGGTTAACCTTTTCCACCCGTTGACGGAAAAATTTCCAGTCAGACGCCGCTTTGACCGCTTTCCAGTAGGCGTAAATCGGCGGTTCCAGACCTCGCGACGGACACGAACGATACAAAATATCCGTCAGACCGACGGCTTGATAACCTTCTGGGTAATCAGCAAAAGGCTTATACAGCTCCATCAGCGAAGGCGTATTGAGTTTAGAACTCGTCTGAGCGTTTACCGACTCAGCCGAAAATACCGTAAGCGCCAAGCTCAAAACGACGACTATTTTACAGTTGCTACACATTTATTTTCTAATATTTAACCGAAATGGTAATATGGGAAAAATAATCCGATTATATATTACTAGATAGTTTACCTCAAAATGGATTTTTTTGCAATAGGGATATATATAGAGAAAGCGGCTGATTACTGGAAAAAAATGGTATGCGTTCGATTTTTCTTAATTCTCGCCCCTGTCCTTGACATCTCGGATAGATAATATATATTCTTATAAGAGTTTATTTTGGTAAAATTTCTCGCAACTCGCAACTCGTTTCTCGCAACTGATAATCAAACGACTTGCAGTTGTTTCCCTTGAACAATTCATTTTCATACAGCCATGCCTAATCCTATCGACCTGCCAGCCTGGAAGACGCTGGAATCGTTATACAGTCAAAATAAAGACGTTACGTTGAAGGAACTGTTTTCCGCCGACGCCTCGCGCGCTGAAACGTTTTGGAAGTCCGCTTGCGGCTTGACGCTGGACTTTTCCAAAAACCGGATTAACGCTGAGATTTTCGGCGCGTTGATTGACCTCGCCCGTCAGTCCGGCGTCGAAGCCATGCGGGAAAAGATGTTCTCCGGCGAGAAAATCAACCTGACGGAAAAGCGGGCTGTGCTGCACGTCGCGCTTCGCAATCGTTCCAATACGCCAATCTTTGTCGACGGCAAAAACGTAATGGACGACGTCAACGAGGTTCTCAATCACATGGCGGAGTTCTCCAACCAGATTCGTTCGGGCGAATGGAAGGGCTATACCGGCAAACGGATTAAGAACGTCGTCAATATCGGAATCGGCGGCTCTGACCTCGGCCCGGTGATGGCTTACGAAGCCCTCAAACCGTATACAGACAGAGAGCTGACGGTTCGGTTCGTCTCCAATATCGACGGGACGCATTTTGCGGAAGCGGTTCGCGACCTCAACGCAGAGGAAACGCTGTTTATCGTCGCCAGCAAGACGTTTACCACGCTGGAAACCATGACCAACGCAGCTTCCGCCCGAAAATGGCTCCTGGACGCTCTGAAAGACGAGGCGGCTGTGGCGCGTCATTTTGTTGCGCTGTCGACCAACAAAGAGAAGGTCGAAGAGTTCGGCATCGACCCGGCAAACATGTTCGCGTTCTGGAACTGGGTTGGAGGGCGTTACTCGCTGCCGTCCGCGATTGGATTGTCGCTGATGATTGCGATTGGTCCGGAGAACTTCTTCCAGATGTTGGAAGGCTATCACGCCATGGACAACCATTTCCGCACCGCTTCGCTGGAAGAAAACCTTCCGGTAATTTTGGCGGTCCTGGGCGTTTGGTACAACAACTTCTTCAACGCGTCCAGCCACGCTATTCTGCCGTACGATCAGTATCTGAGCCGATTCGCCGCCTACTTCCAGCAGGGCGACATGGAATCCAACGGGAAGTACATCACTCGCGAGGGAGAACGGGTTCAATGGCAGACCGGCCCGATTATCTGGGGCGAACCCGGCACGAACGGTCAGCACGCGTTCTATCAGCTGTTGCATCAGGGAACAAAACTCGTTCCGGTTGACTTCATCGCGTTTGCGAAAAGTCACAACCCGCTGGGCGACCATCACGTTAAACTTATCGCCAACGTTTTCGCTCAGGCGGAAGCTCTCGCGTTCGGCAAGACGGCTGAACAGGTCCGAGCGGAAGGCGTTGCCGAAGAACTGGTTCCTCACAAAGTCTTTGAAGGCAACCGCCCGAGCAACGTTATCGTCAGCGAAGAACTCACGCCCGCGACGCTGGGAAGCCTGATTGCTCTGTACGAACACAAAATCTTCGTTCAGGGCGTTATCTGGAACGTCAACTCCTACGACCAGTGGGGCGTCGAGCTGGGCAAGGCCTTGGCGAAGAACATCCTTCCGGAACTGGAATCCGACTGCGCCTTGAATCACGACGCGTCGACCAACCGGCTGATTGAATGGTTCCGAGCAAACAAATGATT
>JAZRTH010000438.1:0-6896 GCA_045651945.1 Thermoguttaceae bacterium | reverse complement strand
ATCATATAGAAAATTTGGTGCAAGTCAAGCCGTTTGCCTTGAGTGACGAAAATAATACTCTCTACTTAGATACAAAGTTTTCGACTGGCGAGACAATTTTACGATGTTGCAAATCACATTGTGATTCCCAGCCTCAATCTTCTCCAGTTACAGTAAAAAAATTAGACGATGCGTTATCGCCCGATATTAAGGTTGGTCTCATTAAAGCTGATATTGAAGGCGCTCTTGTACCCATGCTTAAAGGCGGAATACAGACAATCGTTCGAGATCGTCCTGTATTGTCATTGTCAATTTACCACAATTGTGAGGAGTTATTTGAAAGTAAACCGTTACTGGAAAATTATTTGAACGATTATATTTTTGAGCTTCATCATCCAAATTTTAAAGCTGAGAATTTATCTGAATTAATTTTGTTCGCATATCCTGTTGAAGCAATAAATTCCCCGAATTTAACTTAGAAGTAAATATAAATATTAAGCGTAATCACTGTATTACATTAATAATGAAATTCAGACTCAATTAGCGGTACTCTAAAGGGTGCGTTCGAATTTTTGGGGCAGACGGAATGTAGAAAAAAGTCTTTATCCTTTTCGTAGCCTTCAGATTTATCTGTTCTTAACCTTGCATCTTTAGACGTGGGAAATAAAAACAATTCAAAAATCGTAGTCCCCAGATTTATCTGGGGGACTTGATAAACGTTCCTCTCTAATGCGCCCCTCTATTCACTATCAGCCCCTGCTTCCTTAAGGAAGCTGGGGCTGATAGTGAATAAGAATTCGTGCGTTCTATTCTATTTGTTTGATTTGATCCCACACCTAAAGGCGTGGGTTACGTTAATAGTTCTTTTTATTTGCGGTTGATCAATTCGACCATTTCCGGGGTGATGGGCATGTAGTCCCAGTTCTTAAAGAACATTTCGCAGTTCGTTCCGCCGTGCATCTGAAGCCCGAGTTTACCGGTCTTTTCGCATTTCGGGTCGACGATGTCGGACGTGCAGTATCCGTTGAGCGTCTGAACCATGCGGTCGCCGACGGCGATGGTCGCGGTCGTGTTCCATTCTTCAGGAACGTTTTTATTGCGAACGTTTTCGACGATCTCGTCGTTGGAAACGACCCAGCCGCGGCCGGGGATCATCTTTCCCTTGATAATTCCAGCGGTATGCCAGAGGGCGGAATCTTTAGAGTTGTTGGCGATTTCGTTCTGCCAGCCGCGGAGAACCCACGGGGCTTCCGTTTCTTCGGCGCGGAAGTACAGAGCGCTGTTGCCGCCGTTCATTCTGTAGGTAACGCGGGCGGCGAAGTTGTCGTAGTTATCGTTGGAAATAACCAAGCCGTCGCGGGATTCTTTGGATTTGTGGTCGCCGTGCAGCGTTCCATCTTCCATGAACGACCATTCTTCCGGGAGAACGTAGTAGGCGTTTTCGAGCTTGTATTTGCCGTCGTCGCCTTTGACGAAGAACGATTTCCATTCGCTGACGCCGAGGTCTTTGATGCGGATGTTCTTCCAGGCAACTTTGCAGGCTTTTCCAGCGTGAACCTGCAAACCGATGAACCCGGTCATGTCGTAGGTGTCCATGATGTCGGCAACCAGATGACCGTTGATCCAGGTTTTAATGGACGGACCAACCGCCTGAATTTCGACGTCGTTCCATTCGCCAACTTTCCAGTCCGCCTTGGAGGCGTCGAGACGTTCCTGCGGGGTAAACGTATCCAGCCAGACGTATCCCTTTTTATGTCCGCGGCGTCCTTCGTCGTAAATGTGACCGCAAACACCGCCGGTGGGTTCGACTTCGCACTGATAGCCAAAGACGCGGTTGCGTCCGTTTTCCGGACGCGTATGAGAGCGGAACTGGCAGCCGGAGTTGCCGTTTTCGAGGAACTTCACCTGAAATTTCAGAATGAAGTTGCCGTATTCTTTGTCTGTGCAGAGGAACGTGTTCATCGGCTTGTCGGGGGCGCAAGTCCCAACGATGCAGCCGTCTTCAACAGCGTAGGTAGCATACCCGCCGTTGACCGTCCAGCCGGTAAGATCTTGTCCGTTAAACAGAGAGACGAATCCCTCTTCTTCCGCCATGGCAGATGCGCTAAAGCAGACCAGAGCGGCTAAAAGCAAAGCAAACTTTTTCATGATGTTTCCCTTTTTTTATATGCGCTCTCGCCGCGGAAGGAAAACCGTTTTCGTTACGCGGCGTGAGCCAGTAAAATTTTAGATTATTTCTCAACAAGTCCCAAAAACTGAAGCTTTTCCAGACACTCGTCACGTTCGCGGCATCGCTGCAAGCCCTGCCAGGACGGGTCGCCCAAGGCGAGGAATTCGTCGATTGTAACAGGCGATTTCCCCGTCGCGGCGATGCGCTGAATGACCTGAGAATCCAGGCGGGTGAGCGAGATGGAGTCCATAATATAGTCTTTGAACGCTTCCCACGTCAACGGGAAGAGCTTTGAGACGATTTCTTCGCCCATGACGGTGGCGTATTCGCGAATTTCCAGCTGAGCGTGCGATTCCATGCGGAGCATGAGGAAATGCAGCAGATTGTGGAGGTCGATTTTCCAGTACGCCTCTGTATAGGTACAAAGAGGCAGGTCTTTTCTCGCCTGTTCGCGGGCGATGCCAGCGTCGATGCGAGACTGATACAAATCCCGGGCGGACTGCTGAAATTTCGCTTCCGATTCCGTCAGCGCGGCTCCCTGCTCTGCTGACAGATAATCGCCGCTGCCCTGACGGTTGGTTGTCGCCTGAGTTCGCCATTCGTCCGGCTGGGTCGTAACCATGGAATCAATCGCCAGCGAGTACCGGGTACTGTATTCGTTTACGGACGCTGTTCGATGTCGAATCCACTGCCGCCACGTATCCATCGGAACGCGAACGAGAAACTTGATTTCCGCCATTTCAAACGGCGTTGTATGACGATGGCGCAACAGGTAACGAATCAAAGTCCGGTTGTCGGAAACGGGTCGGGTGCCGTCGCCGTAGCTGACGCGCGCCGCCTGAACGAGGGCTTCGTCGTCGCCCATGCAGTCAACCAGACAGACGAACCCGTCGTTTAATAAAGGGAATTTTTTCCATCGAAGTTCTTCGACAATTTGAGCGTTACTGGCAGCCATGGCGGTTTTATATTAGTTAAGGGTTTGGGAAAATGTTTTAGTCGCGGCTCCTTGCCGACTTTTAACCAATTATATATTAAGATTGGTCAATCGCAAGGGGGGAGAAGGCGGCGCAATCATTTATTCATTTATCTGACTTCATGGCTATCGGAAATTAAATGGAAGAACTTCCTTTGCCAAGGCAAGAGGATCTTTAGGCGATTCAATCTGGTTTTGCAATACATGAACGTATTGTTTATCCATGAACGGCATTGATTCAATAACCTTTTTAGTCAGCCTTGCAAGTTCGTCCTTGCAGCTGGGGTCGTAATAGTACAGACCTCCCAATATTACACAGCCAATAACGTTTAACGTTCCGTCTCCTGCGCTCAAAGCGGTATTGACAGCCTGTCGCAACAACTCGTTACGCCGTTTAGGCGAATTGACCAGCAACGCGCGATAAAAATAAATCAGTTCCCACGGGTGAAAAGCGCCTTCCGTCCAGCGCGATTCGTTAGTTAAATATGCGTTGATCGCTTTTTCATCACGACAAGCAGTCAAGTACCTCAATAAAACATGATGTTGAAAAGGATCCTGATTTTTATGGGGTTCTGATAAAAATCTGGCTGTCTGATCCAACGGCGATTCCAGATACTTTGTAAGCTCTTCCAGCATGTTGTCTGGAATTGGATCGCTGTCCATCATCGCAATTACTTTATACGATAACGTTTGCCTTATATTTGCAGTTCTACGCTTCTCATCGGAGAGCGTTGTGAATCTCTCAAGAGCCTGGTTGAAGTATTCAATGGCTTTTTTCTGATTTGACTGAAACGCCTCCAATTGTCCCATGAGGGATAATACTTGCGAATAGTATTGAGTTCCAGGCAAACCGGGTTGTTCGTCGAGCCATTGAGATATAATCTCTCGTGCACGAACAAATTGAAAACTGTTAGTAAACCCGGTTGAAATATTAAGCATTGCGTTACAAACCAGGGGAGCGTTTTCTTCAAACAGCTTTTTACACAATTCAGACAATTCTTTATTGCACGATGAAATAAAATCTGTATGTCCCAAATCGTTGTTAAGAGCATTTTTGGTTTGAAGCCAATCCAGTTGTTGTTCATCGTTAATCTGACTGCGGTCAGGTTTGTATTTAGAAAGAAATTCTACCTGACGTTGAAGAAGCTGCATGTCTACCATTCCTGAGAACAGGTTTTGACTGTCAACTTCTCTAAGCATATCATACCATAGTTTGGGATCGGACTTGAAGCAATTGCCTATAAGCTCAAGAACGCGAGACAACAGGCTGCGTTCTTTTTGAGGCAATGACACAATTTTAGACCAGTCCTCATAAGAAAAATAGGCTCCTTTTTGTAAAAAGTTCAACACTTCCTGGTTTTGCTCGCTATCGCTTTCAAACAGGCAAGTATCTACCCATTGACTCATTTCCAGAGCTTCTTTGCCGTTATCGTAAGCCCAAACGTGGGAAGCAGCGTCCGGATAGCCGTTCCATTTATGTTCCTCTTTTGAAATGACATGGCACTCTGTATTAATAAGACTATATCGTTTGTAATCAAGATTCCGTAAATGACCAAGCAAATCCTGACAAAGCCCGTCAAAAAAAGAACGAGTTTTATAGTCAAAAACGTCACGCTGTTCGATATAGAAATGCAGCGTTGTTTTTTTGTCGATTGGCAAAAATAACAGTATCAGGTTGATAAGATTTTTGTTGCACTGAACCCACAGATCGTCTTTGTTTTTGGAACTGGAAATAAATTTACACGAGGTTCCAATAACAGCGCAATTTGATTCAAGAATGATTTTAATGATGTTTTTGGTTTCGATTGGTCCAATGCTCGTTGCATGAGTGTATTTATCAGGCAATTTCGTTTCTTCTGGAACAAGCACGGCAACGCAGACGCCTACAGGTTTCGCGTCTTTATTTCTATCGAATTCTTTCGGCTTGAATCCGCCAGATTCATCAACCAGGATTTTCCAGGAGGACGACGGTTTTTGTGAACCAAGGAAATTATGATGCGTCCCATCCGGATTAAACAGTGACGGAGGGGAGGCTGTTTGGGAAAGCGGCGGGGAAACTGCGAGAGAAGACGGCGGCGTTTTCGCTTCTGGATTTTCGACAGGTTTCTTGGAGGCGTCAATTGGCGTCCACTGTTTATCGAGGAGGCCCATAAGTTGGTATTGAACAATAAAGCTTTTGGGATACTCGGAGTCAAGAGCGCTCGCTTCATCCTTTAAGTTGGCTAAATTCAATGCATTGATGCTGGACTTAATGCCTTCAGCGCGATGCAAAAAAGCCTTTACTCGTTTTGCCCAATCCTTCATGGCGTCAATATCTTCCTGAGTTCCCATTTTGGAGGAAATGATTTTAGATTCATTTCTATTGGCGATTTTTACATTGTCGTAGATCAATGCCAAAAGATACTCTTCAATCATGGATGTAATCTTTTCTATCATGGCGCCTAACTAAATTTTGCTGTTGGTTGAATGGGGCAATGGATGTTAATCAAAATTTTCAACAATACTCGTTGTTACGATTATTACATGCAGTTGTTAATAAAGTCGTTTATTAAATTGTATTCTAGAGTATGAATATTTACAAGGGGGAGAATATATTTAATAATAAAAAAGATATGTTATTATATAAATATACAGAAATATCTGCATATAAAGAAACCTGGCAAATAATCGCGTTGCAGAATTCTTTGGATTGGAGTTAATTAAGTAAACCAACGGAAAATGATTTATTTTTTGTTTGCGTCAATGAAGCGAGCTGGGAGAACGAGAACGAACGCGATTCCGTTTCCCGTACTTCGGTCGCGAACGTACAGTTTGCCGCGAATCTGCCGAACCAGCATTTTTACGATGTACAGACCCAAGCCTGTACCCGTCTTTTTTCGTTCCAGCTCGTTCCCGATTCTGTAAAAGCGGAGAAAAATCTTTTTCCGCTGTCCGGCGGGAATGCCCGGTCCGTTGTCGGAAACGCGAACGACCAGACTGCCGTTTTGGATAATTCGGGAACGAACGTCAATTTGCGGGTTTTCGCTAGAGGCGTATTTGACGGCGTTATCGATAATATTTTGGAGAATCAGCTCAATGGCAAAGCGTTTTTGAACGATTTTCGCATCGCAGGAATTGACAGAAACGCATTCCCTTTTGACTTTGTGACGAATACAGGAGTTGTTCGCCGCCGATTCGAGAATATCCAGAAGACTGGCAGACGATTCCGCCAGTTTTTTTTCCGGTTTCGATTTCAGAACGCTGACCATCAAAACCTGATTGATAAGCGCTTCAAGCCGGTCGACGTCGTTTTTCATCGCCTGATATATCAATTTGCGCTTTTCTTCGGGAATGTTGAGTCGTTCGAGCGTTTGAACCTGTAATTTCAAAGACGCCAGCGGGGATTTCAGTTCGTGCGTAACTGCGTCGATAAAGTTGGACTGCCGCAGGTTGAGGTTAATCAGTTTAACCGACAGAACGAGGTAAACGATAACGCCCGCCAGAATCACGGTCAGTGACAGGGCGCCAATCGGCAGCAGCGCCCAGAAAAACGTCGGCGCTTTCGGTTCGGACGTTGCCGCCCAAATGGTCGAAATCGTCCAGCCAACAATCAAAAGGATTACCAGAACGATCATGATAACCGCCATGGTAATAGGAAGTCCCAGGGAACGACGCATAGGAACGAATTGGTTGGTTAGGAGTTGAGATAAAAGCTTTTAGCTGCTAGCTTCTAGCTCCTAGCTAATGGCTAGAAGCTAGCGGCTAGGAGAAGTCGGGGGCCAAGCGGGCTTAGGA
>JAZRTH010000437.1:0-10398 GCA_045651945.1 Thermoguttaceae bacterium | reverse complement strand
ATATTGAACCGCTAACGCGGTTCTAGCAGAACGCTATCGCGTCTGCTTTAATTTTCCGCAACTCGCAACTCCTATGTCCGAATATTCAGCTGAAATAATCGATCTGCACAAGCATTACGAGCTGGGCGGTGAAACCGTCCGCGCTCTTAACGGCGTGTCGTTTAAAATCAAACGGGGCGAATTCGTCGCGATTATGGGCGCCAGCGGGTCTGGAAAGAGTACGCTATTAAACCTGTTGGGCTGCTTGGATAGACCAACGTCGGGCGTTATCAAGCTGGACGGGGAAGACGTCAGCCAGCTGTCAGACGACCAGTTATCCGAGATCCGCGCTAAAAAAATCGGGTTTATTTTTCAGTCATACAATCTTATTCCCCAGCTGACCGTTCTGGAAAATATCGAAGTTCCGCTGTACTATCAGGGCGTAATCAACGCAGCGTCCAGACAACGCTGCTACGATTTGGCGGTTAAAGTCGGTTTGGGACAGCGGCTTGGACACCGCTCGTTCCAGCTTTCCGGCGGTCAGCAGCAGCGTGTCGGCATCGCCCGCAGTCTGATTAACAATCCTGCGTTCCTCCTGGCGGACGAACCGACAGGAAACCTCGACACCGCCACGACGGAAGAAATTCTGGCTCTTCTAAAGGAACTCAACGCCGAGGGCAAAACGATTATCATCGTTACTCACGAACCGGAAGTCGGCAACCAAACAAAGAGAATTATCCGTCTCAAAGACGGCGAAGTTGTCGAAGACACGGGCGCGTAACGCTTGCGGCGGAAGCCTCCAAAAATTTCTTTCTCAGAAGAATCGCTCTGCCCCGCTGGATCGCGGCTGTATCAGCCGCAACAGGAAAAAGCGAGCTTTGCTCGCGATCCTGAGAGTGTGTCAGCTTCGGCAAAGTCTTTGAGCGGGTCTTTGGACAAGGCGGCGCCTATGGGCGCCGCACTCCCCGCGCAAGCGTTGCTCTCAACTCAGCCGCCCGCCCCTCTAGTAAAAAATCTTAAAATTAGTATAATGGGGTACAATATAATATTATGCAAGGTTTTCGATAGTTTTTTGGAGTCAAAATCATGTCCGAACCTACAGTTCGCCCGAAACGGGTTATTTTGAAAATCTCAGGCGAGGGATTCTGCAATGCCAAGGCGCGTGGAATTCAAATGGACGCTGTTGTTCATATTGCTGAACAGACCGCGGCAGCAGCTAAAAGCGGAACGCAGATGGCAATCGTTCTCGGCGGCGGGAATATTTTGCGCGGCGCTCAGTTCACCTCTGGCGCTACCCACATTCACGAGTCAACCGCCCATTATATGGGCATGATCGCTACCGTCATGAACGGTCTTGCGCTGCAGGACGCTCTGGAATCCCTGGGACAGGAAACCCGCGTCATGACCGCAATCAAAATGGACGGCGTCGCGGAAGCGTACATTCGCCGCCGCGCGCTGCGTCATTTGGATAAAGGACGAATTATCATTCTCGTCGCCGGCACCGGCAGCCCGTTCGTTACGACGGACACCGCCGCGGCTCAACGAGCGCTGGAACTCGACGCCGACATCCTGCTTAAAGCGACTCGCGTTGACGGCGTCTTTACCGCTGACCCGGAAAAAGATCCCAACGCCAAGCTGTACGACAGACTCACTTATACGGAAGTCCGTCAGCAGAACCTTCGCGTCATGGACCAGGAAGCCATCAGCAAGTGCATGGAATACGCCATGCCGATTCGCGTTTTCAACTTCAAGGTTGACGGCAACATCGAACGCGCCGTTGCTGGCGAAGACGTCGGAACGCTGATCACGAAATAAATTAGATTGAAAGGCGGTAATGAAGTGAGCGAAGCGAACGAAATTACGCTTCAAATTTACGCTTTATAAGTTCATCTATCGCTTTTCATAGAAGCGTAACTGCGCTCCCTCCGGTCGCTCCGTTACCGCCTTTCATCCACTAACCACTTTTATTAAGGAAATTCAATCATGTCAGAGGAAATTGTACTCGATGCCGAAGAACGCATGGAAAGCTCAATCGCGCATCTGAAAGAAAACCTGAACGGCATTCGCACCGGTCGCGCCAATCCCGGTCTGGTTGACTCGTTAAACGTCAATGTCGCGTCCTACGGTGGGTCAGATATGACGCTCAAGTCGCTGGCAACCGTTTCCGTTCCAGAACCGTCGCAAATTTTGATTCGTCCTTTTGACGTCGGCACGCTCAAGGACATCGAAAAGGCGATTATCAACTCCAATCTCGGATACGCGCCCAACAACGACGGACGCGTTATTCGACTGAACATTCCCGCTTTGTCAACGGAAGTTCGTAAAAAGATGTGCACGCGAATCAAGGAATTCTGCGAATCGTGCAAAGTCGCCATGAGAAACGTCCGCCGAGACGCCAACAAGGCTCTTGATCAGAAGGAAAAGGACAAGCTCATTTCCGAAGACGAACGCGATTCCGCAAAGGAAACGATTCAGAAATCGCTGAAAAAGTTCGAAGAAAAAGCTGACGAACTGGCAAAGGCGAGAGAAAAAGACGTTATGGAATGATATTCCCGTTTTAGACGTGTCAATGCGAAAGTGGCGGAATTGGCAGACGCGCTGGATTTAGGTTCCAGTGGGAAACCGTAGGGGTTCAAGTCCCCTCTTTCGCAATTTGCAGCGCATAGCATTGTCTACGCGCTTTTTTTCTGGTTCATCCGACAAGTTGGCGCTTGTGAGCTAAAATATGGTTTATTTAGGGTCTCAATTTTTGTCCCACACGGAAACCACGGATGAGACGGATTCACACCGATTGATTAACTTTGCACAGAATTCATTATCATAAATCAATGGTTTATTAAATTTAGAATAGTTTTGAAATAATGAATTTATAATAACCAATCGGTGAAAATCCGTTTAATCCGTCAAATCCGTGAACGGACTGACCTGCACAAACTCTAGGCGCCAACCTACTGGAAGAACCTTTTTTCTATTCTTTTACCAAGAATCCCACACTTGACGACAGACTTTCATTGCCATCTTTACGAACCGATTTTCGACGCTGACCGGGACGAGGTTATCGCCCGAGCCAAGGAGGTTGGCGTAACGCGATTCTGCTGCGACGCCAGCAAAGAGTCCGACTGGTCGCTGGTTGAAAAGCTCTATACGCAATACGGCGCTGAAACGATTCGTCCGGGATTTGGAATTCATCCCTGGTTTGCTGATGGAACGCAGCCCGGCTGGCAGGATCGGCTTGTTGAGAAGCTCAATGAGTATCCTGACGCCGTCGTCGCGGAAATCGGCGTTGACTGGATTCGCCGAACGCACGTCCCGTTTGACGTCCAGGCGAAAACATTTTTCGAACAGATGGAAATTGCCAGAGATCTGAATCGGAGCGTTACAATTCATTGCGTTCGCGCCTGGGATAAAATGGCGGCGCTGTTTAACCAGTTCGGACGATTCGCTCCGGAAATCACATTCCATTCGTTTAGCGGTTCTGTTCTCGACGCTCAATGGTTTTTGTCACGTTATAACTCGTTCTTTTCCTTTGGAGTTGCAATTCAAACCGGCAAAAAAGAGTCGTTAATTCAAGCGTACAAATTCCTCCAGAACAACGCTCCGGAAACGATTCGTTTTGAGTCTGACAGCCCATACATGCCGATAATTAAGGGAAGCAGAAACGAGCCTGCAAATATCGTTATTCCTTCGAATTGATTGCGGGAGCCCGCAGTTCGAATAACAATATGTATACTGTATATTGATTCTTTAGAATTTCTTTTACAAGATATAGAGTTACCCTTCACAAACTCATTTTAATCGCTAGAATTCATACAGCTTGCAAAACCAGACGTTTAACGCGTCGCATTACAAGGAGAAGAAACAGGACAAAAGAACAATTCAAATCATTTTATCATAATAGTCAGGCTGTCTGAAAGAGAAGGAGCTTTTTAGACGCGCCGGTTGATAAATGTACGTTTTGTTTTATGTCCTGTTTCGGGTCAGCGAGTAATCGCTGGAAAGGAATTCCGTTGCTATGTGCGCTAAACCGATGGTAGGACTGAACATGGATTATAGAGCTTCCAGAAACGATAATCCTGCGTTTAGTTTTCTGTGTTCTGGATATTATGATTCTCTTATTCGTTGCGGCGCTATCCCTGTCGCGCTTCCCCCTCTTGATAACGAAACGGACGTTGCCCAGGTTCTTAACTCGCTTGACGCATTTGTAATGGTCGGGGGAGAAGATCTTGACCCCAATCTTCAGGGCTTTGAAACTCATCCGACTGTCCGCAAGATGGATCGCAAGCGCGAGTCGTTCGATCGTTTGCTCATTGCAGAAATTTCTCGCCGTAAAATGCCCTTGTTGGCAATTGGCGCGGGCATGCAGCTTCTTAACGTTTACGAAGGCGGTTCTCTTTATTTCGATATTTCTGAAGACATTCCCAACGCCATGCCGCACATGTGCAAAGGGGATATTTACAATCGCCATGCGCTGACAATCAAGGCGGGATCGTTTATGGAAACCATCTATGGCGACAGCGATATTCGCGTTAACAGCCGACATCATCAGTGCATTTGCGACGTTGCCGACAACTTTGAAGCAACAGGCTGGTGCCCCGGCGATAACGTTATTGAAGTCATCGAATCGAGAGATCCCGATTGGTTTGCTGTCGGAACGCAGTTCCATCCTGAATGCAGTAAAACCGCGACTGCATTGGATGTGCGAATCTTTGAAGAATTCATCGCAAACATTACCGGCGAAGTTTACTCCAGCGCCGTTCTTATCTGACAAAAACAATTATAACCAATTGGTCAGAGATCAATCAATTATAGCGGTAAGTTCAGAGACCTGTTTTTCTCTGTCTTACCGCTTGTTTATACAAGTTAGCTTTGATTTTCTGCTAGATACGTTTTACAATCAAGTAAAATAAAAAACTCCACGGAGAAATATCTCCGGGGAGTTCATTTTTCAACGCTAAAATTTAGGCTAATTATTATCTTCCTGAGCGCCTTCATCAGCGGGGGCGTCTCCATCTGCCGGGACGGGACCGTCGTCTGAACCGGCGCTGATTTTTTCAAGTTCAGCCATCCATTTTTCGGCTTCCGCCTTGACGCTGTCTGACAAAGTCGGCTTTTGCAGGAGCTTTTTCAAAGACGCAATAAAAGGCTCGCAGCGCTTTTTAGCGGCGTCGGGAGTAAGCGTGTTGGAAACCGCCTTAAATTTTTTGATGTTAGCAATCTGTTTAGCCAATTCTGCGACGTTTTTATCTGCCTGAAGCGGTTTGAGAATTTCGTTTACGGATTCTTCTCCCGGCAAACCTTTGACCGACTTGCTGAGCATGTTGAGAACGTCATAATTAGCGGCGGGTTCCTTTTGCGCCTTTTCAAGAATTTCCGGCAATTTTGTAGAAAGGTATTCGTCAATTGCCATTTTGATGGATTCCTGAGATCCGGAAGCGTCGGGATTTTTATTGATGCTCGCTTCAATCTTCATGTATGGACCTTTCCACGGTTTTCCCGGTTCAAAAAAGCCGTAGTATTCAACTTCCTTTCCAACCAGACTCATGCCTTCCAGGGGATGCTTTACCGGTAAACTTTTCATGCGCTTTAACATCATTGCGCCGGGAATGGCGTGTTGAAGAGTAAGATAGCATTCCTTGATTGATCCGGATCCGATAACCTGACCTTCAGCGTCTAAAAGAACGAAAGAACATTGATTTGCTTTTGGCATTTCCGCCTGACAAAGCAGGTTTACGTACACTGGAAACATTGGACGCCCCTGTCGAATCATGTTCATAGCGGAGACGTTATCCGTTCCAACATAACTGGCTGCAACCGTAAATGCGCCTGATTTGCTTAACTGCATTTGCAGTTTGTTGAGATTCTGGAACATCGTAGTAACTTCCTGAACCCGACGGGGTTCCGGACGGTTGCCTTCGCCTAAGGTCCAGTAATACAGCAGAACGATTTTGCCATCGTAATAGGACGGATCCAGTTTTCTGGGATAAATGGGATCCATATCATAGTTCATCCCTTTTTCTGCTGCAACAGCAAAGGGCAGAAGCAGAAACAGCAACGCAAATGACAAAAAGAAAACGGTTTGTTTCATGATAACGCTTTGGGGTTAAGGAGTTGGGAACAGTCAGGAGAATATGCAATAGACGATTAACGCAAACGTCTCTCGCCAACTGTTTCTCATAACTCCAATATTAATTCATCTCGCGACAAATTTCAAGTCCCGGACAGGAAATTTTTATAAAAATATGGGAAATAGTTTCTATTAGCCGCTAGCTGTTAGCTCCTAGCCATTAGCTTGGGTATTTATAGTTCTCAGCGTTAATAATAAAAGCTGGACGCCAAAATCACAAAGCTAGAAACTAAAAGCTAGTAGCTAAAAGCTCAAAGCAGTCAGTTTTCAAAAACCTGAAGGGCGATTTCAATTTTCCCGAACGGGGCGTTGACCTGAACGCCCTGAACGTACGGACGAATCATTTCAATGGATTCTTTTGCAATCGCAACGCCTTCCGCCAGCTGACCTTCGCGGGTTTCCTGGGCTTCCATTCTGTCCATAATGGACTGGGGAATCTCGACGCCCGGCACCTCGTTTTGGAGGAAGGACGCGTTGCGGAAACTCGCCAGCGGCCAAATGCCGGCAACGACCGGCAACCCGGTCGATTTGATCTGTTCCAGCATCGACAGCAGCGCTTCCGGGTCGAAAACGGGCTGAGTAAATATGAAATTCGCTCCCGCCTCGGCTTTCATGAACAGACGTTCGACTTCGCGCTTTTTATCTAACGCCGTCGGGTCAAGACCGACGCCAATAGCGGCGTGAGTCGGCGGGGTAATCGCCTGACCGCCCAGGTCAATGCCCTGATTGAGGCGTTTTTGAATTCCGACCGCGCCGATGGAGTCCGTATCGAAAACGCCGGTCGCGTCTGGATATTCTCCCAGCTTGGGCGGGTCGCCGGTAATAAAAAGCAGGTTTGTAATATTGCACGCGGCGCAAGCCAGCAAGTCCGCCTGAATCCCGATGAGGTTTTTGTCACGACAGCAGCAATGCAGAATCGCTTCCATGCGCGCTTCTTTTTGAATTCGGTCGGCTGTAATCAGCGGAGAGATTTTACTCGACGCCCGGGGACCGTCTGGAATATTGACGCAGTCGACGCCCGCCTGATAGAGCGTTCGGCATTTCTGAATCGTCCCGGACAGGTCGTAACCTCTCGGCGGGACGAGTTCGACGCTCGTAACCCACTGTCCTGTTGCCAGCTTATGAGCGAATCGCGACCGGTTAATCAGCGGGACTTCTTCCTGGGGCTGAGCTGTCGCGGCGGCAGTGAAAACGTGTTTGTTCTTTTGCGCTCTTGCCAGCGGCTTGATAGCGTCAGCCGCGTTTTTAATATGCGCCGGGCCGATTCCGCAGCAGCCGCCGATCGCCGCCACGCCGAGGTTGACGTATCGCTGAGCGTAGGTTGTGAAGTATTCCGGCGTTGACATATTGATATAACGATTATCAACGCTTTTGGGAATTCCAGCGTTCGGCTGAACGATGAGCGGCTTTTTGACAACGTTGATTACGCGTTCAACCGATTCCAGCATCCCAACCGGTCCCTGACCGCAGTTCAAGCCCCAAGCAAAAGGCTGATGCGGGAACTTGTTTTCGTCGTCCAGACAGGCAACAACGGACTCAACCGTCTCTCCGGAAATCGTCTCGCAGTTTATCACCGGAGCAAACGACATGACGTAAGGGAACGCGTTTCCCTCTTGCGCCAGCTTCTGCATTGCCAGAGCAGCATATTCGATAGCGGAAATATGCGGCAGGGTTTCAAAAATGATAAAATCGCAGCCCGCCTCGATCAGCGGTCGAACCTGCTCCAGAATCATTTCGACCGGGTTGTCCGTATAGCTCAGCAGCGGGCCGACGTCTCCAGCAACCCAGGCGGAAGAGTTTCTCTGAGCAATCGCCTCGCGCGCGATTTCCACGCCCGCTTTGTTAATAACGGCGGTTTTATCGCGCAAGCCGAACTTTTCCAGCGCCAGCGGGTTCGCCCCAAACGTATTGGTCGTAATAACCTCTGCTCCGGCGTCGAGATACTCGTTTTCAATCTGAGCGACGAGCTTTTTATCCGTCAGATTGAGTTCCTCATAACATCGATTGGTAAAAATGCCGCGAGCGTACAGTTCCGTACCGGTCGCGCCGTCGAAAATAATCAGCGTATCTTTAATAACGTCAGTAATCTTTTGCTGAGCCATAAATGGGGGAAGGGGAATAGGGAGTAGGGAATGGGGAATAGGGATTAGGCAAGAGGCAGTAGGCAATAGTTAGCTGCTAGCTATTAGCTACTAGCCATTAGCTTGGGTATTGACACTTCTCGGCGTTAATTGTTAAAGTTTGAATCAAAAATCACAAAGCTAGGAGCTAGAAGCTAGTAGCTAAAAGCTGACTTGCAACTCGCAACTTTCTATATATTTTATTCTATATTTCAGATTTGTCAAAGCCGTTTAATCCCCGAATAACAAAAAAACAAATTATTTTTTAAAAAAATCGGGAATCCCCTTGAAATTTCTCCCGGAGGGAAGTATAATTATTACAGATATCAAGTTTAGGCAATAGGCAATAGACAGTAGGCAGTAGTATGCAAAGCGCCTCAAAAAACTATTCCCTATTCCCTAATCCCTATTTCCTCCGTGGGTTAAAACCCACGGCTACTGATATTGAACCGCTAAAGCGGTTCTAGCGGATGCGCTTCGCGTCTAATCCCTATTTTCAATCCCTATTCCCTAACTCAAACTCCCATGCCAGTATCCGTACACGATTTACCGTCGTTGGTTCAGAATTTTCAAGCTGATTTTACGAAGATTGAAACCGAGCTTTCCAAATACGTATTGGGTCAGCCGGAGGCGATTCGCTGCGCCTTAACCGCTCTTTTCTGCGGCGGACACATTTTGCTCGAAGGCGCGCCGGGCGTCGGAAAGACGTGGCTGGCTCGCTGTCTGGGAGACGTCTTCGACGCTCACGCCAGCCGAATCCCGTTTACTCCAGACCTCATGCCGGCGGACATTATCGGGTCGTACGTTATCATGGAAGAGCAGGGGAGAAGAACCTTTGAGTTCCAGCGCGGCCCGATTTTCGGGAATTTCATTCTTGCTGACCAGATCAACCGCGCCATGCCAAAGACGCAGTCCGCGCTGCTGGAAGCGATGGAGTCCGGGCAGGTTACCGTCTCGACGGAATCGTTCAAAATGGAGTCCCCGTTCATGGTCATGGCAACGCAAAACCCGCTGGAAATGGAAGGGACGTTCCCGCTGCCGGAATCGCAGGTGGACAGATTCTTCTATAAAATCAAGATGAACCTGCCCAACGAAGAGGGCATGCTCAAAATCGCCATGAACGCGACCAGCGCCGAAAAGCTCAAGCCCGCCAAGGTCTGCGACGCCAGCCGTCTGTCGAAGCTCAAGGAAATGGTTCGCGCCGTTACAATTTCCAGCGACCTGGTTGCCAGCATCGTCAAAGCGGCGGTTGCAACCAATCCGCAGTCGTCCAACTCCAAACAGATCAAACAGTACGTCCGTTACGGCGTCGGTCCCCGAGGCGTTAATGCCGCCGTTATGGGAGCGAAGTTCAACGCCTTGGTCGAAGGGCGCGTCGACTGCTCAAAAGCGGACGTCAAAGCCGCTATCCTGCCGGCGTTCCGACATCGCATTTTCCTCAATTACGAGGGCGTCGCGGAGATGATCAATACGGATACATTGATTGAATATTAATTTAGTGGCGAGTTGCGAGTTGCGAGTTGCGAGAAAGCGCAAAGCGCTGTTCCAACTCGCCACGGTGGTTTTTAAAACACGAAAAACACAAAAATTACGAAAAACACGAATATTTAAAACTCTTTTGTCTTTTTCGATTCTTTCGTGTATTTCGTGTTAAAAATTCTCTCGCAACTCGCAACTATGAACCGCCTATTCCTTCTGCCGATTCTGATGGTTTTAACCAGCGTTTGCTGGGCTGACAGCCGTTCTGAAAACGAGCCGTACGTCCCATCCAATACAGAAAATCCGCCGGCTGCGGCGCTCACTCAGCCAAAGGCAAGGAAGTCCGTCATTCCCAACTTAAAGGGAGACGCTCTGAAGGACTATTCCAAAGAGCTGCTCAAAAAATGGGCGAGAGTTCGCGATAAGGGCAACGAGGACGATTGCCGTCAGGCGGCGCGCGAGTATATCGGGGCGATTTTGGCTCTGGCTAAAGACGACGTTATGGACGTCAATTCCAAAAGGATTTTAGACGACCAGATCAAAACGCGGCTCCGTTCTCTCAAAGCGACGATTGGCGCGTATAACAGACAGCGGCGCATGGCGCGTCTGGCGGCGGAAAAAGAGGCGAAAAAGGCGGCGGGGATTCCCATTCGTCCGCAGTCGATTAAACCGCGTCAAAACAACAATCAAAACAAC
>JAZRTH010000436.1:0-4645 GCA_045651945.1 Thermoguttaceae bacterium | reverse complement strand
CAGGGTTTCTTGCCACAGGGTTTCTTGCCAGCGAACTTCTTGCATTTGCAATCTTTGCAGAAGCATTTTCCACCCTTCATGCAACCACACTTGGGCGGGAAAGGCTTCTTGCCAAAGTGTTTTGGCGGGAAGGGTTTGCCGGGGAATGGCTTGCCAAAATGTTTCGGCGGGAAAGGTTTCTTGCCATCAAACTTCGGCGGGAAAGGTTTCTTGCCGTCAAACTTGCAGCAGGGTTTCTTGCCACAGGGTTTCTTGCCAGCGAACTTCTTGCATTTGCAATCTTTGCAGAAGCATTTTCCACCCTTCATGCAACCACACTTGGGCGGGAAAGGCTTCTTGCCAAAGTGTTTTGGCGGGAAGGGTTTTCCGGGGAACGGCTTGCCAAAATGCTTCGGCGGGAAAGGTTTCTTGCCATCAAACTTCGGCGGGAAGGGTTTTCCGGGGAACGGTTTGCCAAAATGCTTGGGCGGGAAAGGTTTCTTGCCATCGAACTTCGGCGGGAAGGGTTTTCCGGGGAACGGTTTGCCAAAATGCTTGGGCGGGAAAGGTTTCTTTCCATCGAACTTCGGCGGGAAGGGTTTCGGTCCCGGAGCGGCTTTTCTCATTTCTTCAGCCTTTTTCTGGGCTTTGACAATGGCAGCCTTCGCTTCTTCGCGAGAAATCTGACCGTCTTTGTTTGTGTCAGCCTGAGCGAAGATGAAATCTACAGCTTTGTCGGCGTCAAACTTGGGCGGGAAGGGTTTCTTGCCAGGGGCTTTCGGCGGGAAAGGCTTCTTGCCGTCAAACTTGGGCGGGAAGGGTTTCTTGCCAGGAGCTTTCGGCGGGAAAGGCTTCTTGCCATCAAACTTGGGCGGGAAGGGTTTCTTGCCAGGGGCCTTCGGCGGGAAAGGCTTTTTGCCGTCAAACTTGGGCGGGAAGGGTTTCTTTCCGTCTTTGGCAGCAGCAGCTTTTCGAGCTTCGAACTTCTTCTTCATTTCGGCTTTGAACGCGTCGTCTTCAGCCTTCGTGAGTTTGCCATCCTTGTCGGCGTCAATGCGATCAAACAGACCGACCAAAGGTTTGGCGTCTTTGGGCAGTTCATCTTTCGTTACAACGCCGTCTTTGTTGGCGTCGAACTTGAAGATGGTGAAATCGCCATGATGGCGATGTGCCGGAGCTTTCGGAGCTGCCGGTGCGGCTTCGTCGGCAAAGCACATAAACGGCATTGCCAAAACTGCTACCGCAATCAGAAACAGTTTCTTCATCAGAACATCTCCTTGAAACGGGGTGAAAAAAGTGGATTGATTATCCTACGTACAAATCGCTAAAACAATCCAGCGTTTGCGTATTTTTATACATCAATTAACTAAAACGTACTCTAAAACGTCTTATTGCAACGCAATCTCGTTTTTTTCAAAATATTCAACAAATTTCCTAGAATCAACAAAATAGATAAAATCGGAAAGAAATTAGGGCAAAATAGACAATTACAGAGTTAGACTTTTTAGATACTTAAAAGCAATTTATGACTGAGTAAAACTATTATAAATTCAGATCAATATTCAGCTTACTTGACTCAAAATCAAGCGTTTAGGATTAATGCAAGCAGAAACCTGTATAGATCACGAGGTTTTAATTCCATTGGACTTACACAGATTTCTGCCTCAACCTGAAAGCGATTTGCGCTTAAACTTTTATTTCTTTTCTGGAGCGGGTTTCTTTCCGGGCTTTCCAGGTTTTCCGGGCTTAGAACCGTTGGCTTTGCGCTGTTCGTAGCGTTTCTGGAGTTCAGCCTTGTGAGCGTCTTCTTCCGCTTTGGTAACTTTGCCGTCTTTGTCGGCGTCAGTATGATTGAACATGCCTTCGACAAACTTGTTGTCCTTGGGAAGCTCGTCTTTGGTTACAACGCCGTCTTTGTTGGCGTCAAACTTGAAAAGAGTCATCGGACCACGGGGTCCCTGAGGTCCTTTGAATCCGTCCGGACGCGGGCCTTGCGGGCGCGGTCCCTTTGGCGGCTGAGGACGGCGAGGTCTGTCGCCAGCGTTGGCTTTGCGCTGTTCATAGCGTTTCTGGAGTTCAGCCTTGTGAGCGTCTACTTCCGCTTTGGTAACGTTGCCGTCTTTGTCAGCGTCAGAACGATCGAACATGCCTTCGACAAATTTGTTGTCTTTGGGGAGTTCGTCTTTGGTTACCACGCCGTCTTTGTTGGCGTCAAAGCGGAACAGAGTCATCTGCGGGCGGGGTCCCTGAGGGCCTTTGAAGTCCGGACGCGGACCTTGCGGGCGAGGACCTCTGGGCGGCTGAGGACGACGCGGTCTGTCGCCAGCCTTGGCTCTGTACTGTTCATAACGCTTCTGGAGTTCAGCTTTGCGAGCGGCTTCTTCGTCTTTGGTAACTTTGCCGTCTTTGTCAGCGTCGGTATGATTGAACATGCCTTCGATGAACTTGTTGTCAGCGGGGAGTTCGTCCTTGGTTACAACGCCGTCTTTATTGGCGTCAAACTTGAACAGAGTCGGTCCCTGCGGGCCTTTGCGTTCTTTCTTGACTTTTTCGGTCTTTTCCGGCTTGGCGGCGGGTTCGTCTGCCATGCTGATCATCGGGAAGACGACAGCGGCGATAATCGCTAAAAGAAATGCTTTTTTCATCTGGGAATATCTCCTGAAATAATAGGGGGATAAAAAATGTTGTTTTGTTTTTACAACGATCGTTTGTTATACCATTATAAACGAACAAAGCCCCAAATTGTTGCAAAAAATTTTAAGTCGTTAATAAAACAGCGGTTAGAGCAAGATGGCTATTCCCTATTCCCTATTGTCTACTGCCTACTGCCTATTGCCTACTGCCTATCCTATCTCGTGCACCACCCAGACGCCCGATGCGGAATAGTCGCCCTGATTCTCTTCGACGTCAACGACTAAGGGTTCGTCGCCGCCGGGAATGGGATACAAGCCGGACTGGTCAAACGTAACGCCCGTCCATTGCGTCCACGTATCCAGCGATTCGCTGATAATTACAGATTCCAGACACGGCTTGACGATTCTCGCTCCCAGTTTGACGTGCAGTCTTATCCATGGGTCAAAGGGCAAGTCCGTGCCGGGCTTTCTCATGGCGATGTAGTCTTTAATATCCATGTCTCGGAAGAACCGTTTTTCACTGGGGCGGAGCGGGGCGATAAGCGCCTTAAATCCGTGCGTCTTCGCCAGATATTTCAGATGTTTGACCGCTTCTCCCGCCAAGCCCTGACCCTGCATTTCAGGAGCGACGACGATCGCAACGGCGGAAAGGACGTTGGGCTGGCGTCCATAAAGATAATCCTCGATGGACTGTTCAATAACCCAATCCCAGCCGGACTCGTACATTTCCATGCCGTCGGGAAGTCTTTCAAACGGAGCGGTCCATTTCAGCGGGACAGCGTGAACCGTTGCCGCCAGTTTCCCGTCGTCCGTTCTCATAGCGCACTGAAATTCCGGGAAGAAATGAAACCATTTTGACCACGCCTCTTGCATAACCGGGTCATGCCAAATAAACGGCGGCCAGCCGGACGCGAAAAAACTCGTCAGAGAATCTGTTAAAGGAACTTGATTGAACATGGTAGTTAGGCAATAGGCAGTAGGCAGTAGGCAATAGGGTTTGGGGAATAGGGAGTAGGGAGTAGGGAATGGATGAAAGGCGGTAATGGAGCGACCACCGGGAGCTTAATTACGCATTCGCCGACAGGCGAACAACAGGCAACAGGCAATAGGTAGCAGGGACGTTTCTTTCTACTGCCTCTTGCCTACTGCCTACTGCCTCATCTCCTCCCCGCTTTCGTATAATCAAACTCTTTGAATCCGATTTTCTCAGCGGGAGAGCCGGGGCGAAGGCGATAGTCGTTCTCGTCCGGGTTGACAAACAGCGGGTCGGCGACCAGCCCGCCGGCGTCGCGTCCGGACTCGACCCATTGATCGTGCGTCTTCCCGGCAAAATCAACGTCTCCGCCGACTTTCCACCATAAATTGGAACGGACGTCGGCGTTGACTTTGTCGAAGTTGTATCCCATCGCCGAGCCGTCTTTCCAGTAAATGATATTGTTCTCAAAGACAAACGAGCGGTGCGGTTCGATTCGCGTTGCCGCCACCTGAAACGCCTTTCCGTGAGCGGGATTGGCGCGGCTGCAGACGAGAATGTTGTTGCGAATGACGTTGTCTTTGCCGTAATGCTGATGGAACGAGCCGTCCATGGTGTTATAGACGAGGTTGTTTTCCATCAAAAGCCCTTCCGAGCCTTCGTCCGGATACAGTCCCCATCCGCCGTAGGAATACGACTCCACGTCGTAAATGACGTTGTTGCAGACGCGCGTTCCCGTCTGCGTTCCGAGCGTATAAACGCCGCCCATGTCGGACAGCGCGCCCTGACCGATGTTGTGAATCCGGTTGAACTCAATTCGGTTTCCAAACGAGACGCCGGCGTATCCCCAATGCCAGCCGACGGAAACGCCGGTATAGTACAGGTCGACAATTTCGCAATGCGTAACAGCGTTGTTTTTGGTATTGTTCCCAATCCAGACGCCGACGGCGGACGCGTGAAAACGCCCGGCTTGGGCAATCAGACAGTTGTCGACGACGTTGTTCTCGCAGACGCGTTTGTCCGCGCCCCAGGCTTCCCCGCCGCCAATCTTGGCGCCGCC
>JAZRTH010000435.1:0-2156 GCA_045651945.1 Thermoguttaceae bacterium | reverse complement strand
TACGCGCGAAGCGTGTCGGGCAGCGGGTCTCCGTGACGCTTGGATTTGATTTCGGCGCAGTCCGCCAGCATCGCTTCCGCCCCGTCCTGCAGAGTAAGGATGTTTTGCAGAGCGTAGATTTTATCGTACGCGCATTGCGGGTCTTCCGTCAGCCAGTTGACCATCTTGTTCCCCGCCTTGATTCGCTTTTCGCGGTCGACGTTGGCGTCCGGGTCTACGTACCAGGCGCGTGACAGCTGAAGAATTTCCGCCCGAAGACGGTTGATTTCCTGCTGCAGCTGGTTTTGCTTGTCTGTAGAGCTTGTAACAAGATGAATGCCGGCGGCGATAAGGGACTGCCCGCCGTCGCCGTCTGTCATGGCGATGTCCCAGCGGTGTTCCTTGTCGCGAACGTATCGGGCGACGGCGTCTGACGCCATAAATGCTTCTTTCGCCTTTTCCCATTTAATCGGGTCGTTCTTCTGACGCATCGCCTCGTTCGTGTCCCACGTTCCGGGATAACGAATCGGGTAGGCGTTGGTAAACGGTTTGCCTTTGCCGCCGAAGTCGTTAAAGACGTCGTCCAGAGCGTCCGCCAACTGACCGAGTCGAGCTTCGTACAGGGACTTATCCGCATAGATTTCACGGTTGCGGAATTCGTCGTCAATACCCGTCATACCGACAAACAGAGCAGGGGTGTCGTCTGTAACGCCGCGAGGCCAAATTCTGTCCCCGTAACGAGTGCGGCCCCACTTGTTGATGTGGTCTTTCATCTGGTTGGAAACTTCGAGGTTACCGCCGCGGGAAAGCAGCATCAACGTTTGAATCTGACGTTCTTCAGTGCATCGTTCAAACAGGTACGAAACCTTACCACGTTTGACGATTTCCATCTGTTCTTCGACCGTGTCGGCAGAAGTTCGTTTACCGGCTTCCGTACCTTGACGTCCGGCGCGCATACCGGGAATGTCGAGGAAGTCCATGTTCTCAATAACCTGACGCCAGTCGTCGTTCAAGCGGTGCGGCAGAATCGGAAGAACGAGTTCCAACATAGCCGCCTGCATCGTTTCGAGGTCTTCTCGGCCGTTGCCGCTGCCGGGGTTGTATTCCAGAACCATCCAGCCAGAACGATCTTTAAGCTGGAAGTCTGACCATTCGACGCGTTTCCAAACCTTGGACGTCGGACGGTCGTGGAACTTGCTTCGCTGAGAGTCCAGCAGGAATCGAACGCCCGCCCAGTGCGTCAAAATGCACGGGTCGTGATCTGGAGAATACAGACGTTCCAGGAACGCGTTGATTCTGGTAAACAGACCAGTCATGGACGACCAGTTCCCCCAGAACAGGTTGGCGACAACCTGCGTGTATCCTTCTTCCGACAGCGGGTATCGGCTGAGAATGCTGTTGAGCAACGCCGACTTGCACGGGAATCCGCGGCGGTCAATGCCGGTCATGTACGAGAACGCGTCCATGATGTCCATACGCCATTTGCTGTCAACCTCTTTGCCGGGCGAGACTTTGGCGATTTGAGCAACCATGGTTTCCATGTTGTTTTCGTCCCAGATTTTGGAATCTTCAGCGCGGCATTCGCCGTGGAAGCCTCGCGCCAAAACGCGGAGCCATTCGGCGCGGGTCAAAGCCTTAACCATAACCGGGAATTCCGGCGACGGACCTTCCGCCATACGCTCTTTGGTAGTAAATCGGGTAACCAGAGCCGTCGCTTCGTTTGAACCAGACTGAGGGTTAAGGTCGGTATCGAACGACAGATCCTTGTAGTACGACGGTTCGCCCAACGCCTCGTCTCGACCCAGCGGGCTGTAATCGTGACTTTGCGGACGAAGAACGGCGCCCATAAAAAGACTCTTTCCTACCTGCGATGGCCCGTAAACGGCTGCCGCGACCGGAACTTTAGATGAGGTAAAGATACTTCGAGCCAAACGTCGAAGCTGGAGAACCTGGAACTCGTCACGCTCGGATATCGGAAGCATTTCCAATTTTGCGCGGTCTCTGTTGAATTCCGACAACCAATCGTAAACGTCTGTGGTGAGGTTTAAGACCTCTTCCGCCTGTCGCTGCAACAGACGGTCTGTTTCGTCAGGAAAACCCATAGTTGATAGTTAATTTAAAAAAGGAATACGAGTATTATTAAAACTTTGGATTTTGGTATTCTTAGCGCCAGCCCA
>JAZRTH010000434.1:0-5815 GCA_045651945.1 Thermoguttaceae bacterium | reverse complement strand
GATCAGCGGAACGCGGAGAGAATGAGCCGCCGCTCTGCCGAGAATGCCCGCCTTGGCGGAATGAGTGTGAACGACGTCGGGAGCGAATTCTCTTAACGCCTTGCGAATCTGGAAATAGGCGCCGACGTCGTAAAGAGGGTTAATCGCTCGAATCAAAGAAGGAATTTCTACCAGGTCGACGCCCTGTTCTTTGGCAAACTTGACAAGCGACCCTTCCGGTCCGGTAGTCGGACCGGTAAACAGCCGAACAGTCGCTCCGTGACGACGCGCCAGGTCAATACAGGAATAAACCGTATTTTCCTGAGCGCCGCCTAAGATCAATCGGGTGATTATGTGAGCGACTTTCATATTAGTTAGGGAATAGGAAATAGGGAGTAGAAAAACTATTCCCTATTCCCTACTCCCTACTCCCTTTTTTCTTGATAAATCAGTTTCTGTCCATCGCGATGAACAGACGCAAAATGTACCAGAACAGCAGCGCGACTGAGGCGAACAGAGCCAGCGAGGCGCCAACGTATTGATCCGTTCGGTAATGATGAAGAATGTTGGACGTGTCGTACAAAACGGCAATGCAGGCAAACGCAATCATGGCGTAGGTGAAAATCGGACCTAACGTGAATCCGAAAAGAATGCCGACGACAATCGCGCCCATGGCTGCCAGACCGCCAAAAAGAACGATCGGGCGAAGGAACGAGAAGTCTTTTCTCGTGATAAACACAACTGCTGTCAGCAAAACGACCAGCGCCGCTGTGCTTCCCGCTGCCATTGGAATGGCTTGAGGATAGAAATTCGACGCAATGTACAGCAACGGCAGAAAGACGACTGCTTCAGCAACGACGTACAACGCCAGCCCCATATACTGCATTGCTTTGCTCGTTGCGCTTTGCGCCCACATGTCAGCAATCCAGGAAACGCCGACAAACAGTCCAAGGACGATAAGCCAGGAATACTGTGATCCCATCATCATGCCAATCAACGGTTCCGCAACGCTGGATTGTATCAGCCACGCTTCAATTCCAACAAAGGCGGCAATCGCGCCTAAGAGATGAAGGTACGTTCGGGTAATAAACGTCGCCCGCTCTGAAACGGGAGCGTCAGCGGCAAACACGTCCGTTGATATATAGTTGTCATTCATTTCAAAACTCATGGAATTGTCCTCCTAATAAAGTTGTTAGTGGTAAGTGGTTAGTAGTTAGTGTTTATGCTGGATAATCGCTTTGCGCCCTTACCACTAAAAACTTACCACTTAAAACCTTTTACAGCCCTTTCTTCCATTCGACCAACGCGGCGATAACCGAGGGGTCGGTTCCGCAGCATCCGCCTAAAAAGCCGGCGCCGGCGGCAACCAAAGCCGGGGCGAAGGAGGCGAACTGTTCTGGCGTTTGGGAATACGTTGCAACGCCGTCGACAATTTCCGGCAAGCCGCGGTTCGCTTTGATCCAGACGGGCAGTCCGGACGCGTCGTAAAGCCGCTGGCAGACGGGAATGAACCCCTCGATACCTTTTCCGCAGTTGGAACCGAGGATGTCAGCGCCGGCGGCTAAGAGGGCTTTTGCCGCTTTTTCCGGCGTCGCGCCCATCATGGTGCGGTCTTTGTTTTTGCCGGAGTCGAACGTCATGCTGGCAACGACCGGCAGCCCGGTTGTCTTCGCCGCGCGAACCGCTGCAGACGCTTCTGTCGGACAGGACATCGTTTCGATAACAATGCCGTCCGCTCCGCCTGCCGCCAATCCTTCAGCCTGCACTTTGAACGCTTCGAACAGGTCGTCTTCCGTAACCTGACCCATCATGAGGATTTCCCCTGACGGACCCATCGACGCGAAAACGAGGCAATCGGTTCCTTCGCACGCCTGACGGGAAATCGCAGCGCCAGCTTTGTTAATTTCAAAAACCTGATCGGGGTCGCCGCCGGCTTTTTGCAAGGTGTATCGGTTTGAGCCGAAGGTGTTCGAAATGATAACCTGACTTCCGGCGTCAACGTAGCCTTTAGCTACTTTTAATACGCGATCCGGGTGCGAAAGGTTCCATAAATCCGGGGATTCTCCAGAACCCAGACCAAGGAGCTGAAATTGCGTGCCCCACGCGCCGTCGATGATTACCGGTTTGTCAGTTAAAAGTCGTTCTAATGTTGGATGCATGTGTTGTTAGGGAATAGGGAGTAGGGAATAGGGAGCAGATAAAAGCTTTTCGCTTCCAGCCGCTCTCTTCAAATCAACCGCTAAATTATATCAATATTATACTATTATACGAAAATAATGGAAGGGAGAGGCGAAAGAAAGATAATGGTGGGGTGCGTTCAATTTTTGGTTGAGGAAATAGATAAGATTGTCAATTGAAGACGGATTAGCCCAGTTGGCGGCTGTCCTCAGCCGCCTTGTTGGGATTAGAGAAAATAATTTCGCATCCAAAGCTGCTCCGCTCCGCTGGATAGCTGCTGTATCAGCCGCCGTAGTAAAGCAGGCGAAGCACGATCCGGAAGCGTTTTCCGCTTCATCGCAGATAATCAGCGGGGCAAAGGGAATTTGTGCGGCAGGGGACTGCCGAGTGCAGGATTCAGCCATTTTTTCTGGTGAACCCAAAATTTGAACTTTGAACCAATTGAACGCAATTAATTACAGATCCAAAAATTACGGATCCAAAAATAAACAACTTTTCCAAACGCTGTCAATAACGGCAAAATATAAATGAAGAAAGACCAGAACGAAATAGTTTCAAACCAATACCACCAAAATGCCTTATAACGTTTATCATAAATGTTGCAAATAGCTTTTTTGTGGTTTTGTAAATTTTTTTCAAATTCATCATTGTGTTTTTCATCCCAAGTCAAAAGAATAATAAGGTAGGCATCCTCTTGAGATAATGGGATATATGTAGGCCACCAATAATCACGAAAGCGTTCGTATGTTGTTTTCTTATTTACAATGTAGTCTTCCCCGGTGTGTTTTTTCAATACATCGCTTATAATTTTTTTCGCTTCATCATGTGATATTAAATTGGTTTTTTCATTTTCTGTTATCCCAGTTTCGCTATTGGGAATACGCATTTTCAAACAATCAGATGCAATTATTTTAAAATCGTTCAAACAGGCAATGTTTTTTTCAAGATAAGTTCTGCGACGCTTAGGTATTATAAATGTGTATTTCCAAAAACAAATTACAAAACTAATAATGGAAAAAGCTAAACAGATGTAGTTCATATTATTCCCAATAAAAGTTTTACATTTATCCCAGGCTTTTTGCCAAAATGAGACTTTATTCTGCTCCGACTCAGTACTTTTGTCTTTTGTGGCAATATCCTGTTTTCCTTCTTCGTTTCCTTCCGCAGTATTTTTCTGGTCTTCGTGATTGTTCTTGTCCCTTTCATCAACGCTAGGTTTTTCCCCAGCGCTCTCAGTTGCCCGCTCTTCCTGACCGCTGGAATTGTTCTCGCCAACATCGGCAGCGGCGGCAACAGCCGTCTCCTCCCCGCCGGCTTCCTGTCCCATAACTGCATTTTGACAAAACAGCGACATTGCCGCGAAGCAAACGGCAGCCAGAACGAAGGAAACAACGTGAAAACGACGAGCGATAGAAATGAATGAGTGCATTAGTAAATCTCCTAAAATGTGATAAATGTGGTGATTTTGGTTTTCAAAAGACCTGTTACTGAGGTTTTGCTTGTTTTCTTTGCGCCTCTTTAGTGGCTATGTATTTTTGCTGCTGTCGAACCTGACGCAATCCAAGTCCAATCATTCCAAAAATAATTGTCCAGCCAATTATGCCTAAAGCATAAAGACCATAATCGCCAAAGCAGTCAACAAAAGTTTTGCTGTCCCAAGTCATGTGCAGCGTAATGGCAATGGCAAAAACAATTAAAAACATGGGATTGAACAACATTGACACGGCAAAATCTTTGCTTTTTTTTACTCGCCATAACGCTCCCGCGCACATTGCTGTCCAGATAATATGACAACACATAGCTGTAATACCGCGTCCAAAAATATTATTCTTCATATATTCCAAAGGATTAATTGCTGTATACCCCAATTGCTGAAATTCTCTTAATCCAACCGTATAAGCCTTGAAATAAGCATCCAACGCATATTCAGCAGTTTCAAAAGCTTCAAATCCCGCACCGACAGCCGCTCCACATAGCAAGCCGTTGAGTATATAGTCTTTTCTCTTTAATCCGCCCATTATCAAAATTAAAATGAGAACTAACAGCTTTGCGGATTCTTCAATTGGTCCAGCGGGAGAAGCGCTTTCGAACATCTTATGAAAATCAGGTAATACATTATTTAATATTGTTGTGAAGATAAATCCAATTGTACCGCCATACAAAAATAATTTTATTACTTGAAACAGCGATATGTTTTTAACAATGTTACTTTCAAAGAAGAACATAAGGGTCGCTAATGGAATTACAAAGGAGCCGAAAATAATCATTCCAGGTAATGAGCCAGCATACTTCGATAGATAATATCCGCCAATGCCTAATATAATCAACCGCAGAAATAGCCACGGCTTGGGCCACGAAGCGTTCACCTGACTAATCGGCGGCGTTGTCAACGGCGTTCCGACCCCAAAATAGCGTTCCATTTCATCGTCAGTATGTCCTTTGAAAGTTTCTGAAAAAAGTTCCGCCAAAGAAAACCCGTCTAAATGCTTTAAGCCGGTACTCTCAAGAACCGTATCCATAACGCCTGCATCGTCTTTTTTAGGCGCAGTTTTCTTCGAATATGTCGGTTTCGGTATAATTTGGGGCGGCTCTTCCGGCTGAGCCGGCGATTCCGGTTCATCGTCGTCAAAAAAAAACTCCAACTGTTTCGTCTGCCCTGCCAGCTGGCGTATTTTGCCGGATTCCCAAACGCACGTCGTTTTTGTAATCAGACCGGCGTTAATCAGGTTAACGAGTTCTTCAAAAGAGATTGGTCCCTGCGTCTGTTCGTTTTTAATATAATACCACATGACTGTTGTGAAATGTTAAAGTTATTTGCTTCTCAAAACGTTATTATTTATTACGAGATACCGCGTCAATATCAGCGCTGACTTCCTCAACGATTTGTCTTTCTTCCTGATAACGCTGAATGATTGCCGGGTCTTTACTGCCGTGAATGAGAGCTATAATTGAGTTTTTACAATCCGCTTGTATCATATCTAAACCTTTTACAATGCGTTGTGCATCGTAATCAGATACCGTTCCTTGATCTTTTAAATCCATGACTTTAAAACTTAGTAACATACATTGTGTATCAAGATGATACAATTGTTGATAACCTGGAATCGCGTTTAACACCTGTCGAATTGCTTGTTGCTCTTGTTCAGCGCTATCATAAATCTTCTGCGGCCAGCAGAAACAAATAAATGCAATAATCACACATGCAGCTGCTCTTTTATACTGTTTTGTCAAAAAGCCGGTCAAAAGCGCAACCAGACTGACAATGACAGTTACAATACAAATAATATCGTTTCCATCGGAAGTTGGTAATGCAGTAGAAAAACCAATTTGAGAAAACTTGTTCAAAGTATTATTCAATTTCTCTTGATAAGCTGAAGTAATCGGAATAAGCAGGAGTAAACATAAGATCGCGATAACAAGGCAGACGTTCAGAATAATATTCCCTGTCTTATTTTTATTCGACGACGAATTATTATCTGAACCCCGCGTTCGACGTTGAGTTCGACTTCTTGCGTCAGAACCGGATGAGACATTGTTATTCACACCCGCTGCGGGTTTACGCGTTTGCGGTTGATGGTCAGGAGGCGATGCTGCGTTTTGAGGTTCCGCTTGTTTGGTTGACGTTCGCGCAATGTTTTGAAAATACGGCGCCAATTCT
>JAZRTH010000433.1:0-2665 GCA_045651945.1 Thermoguttaceae bacterium | reverse complement strand
TTTAACAAGTTAAGCAGAGAAAAACAATTCATTGTTTTGACTGCTGGCTTGTGATGTTTTATTTTCAATTATCTAACCTTACCTTTAGGAGTTTTTCAGTGGCTGATCGAAATTTCGTAATGTCCGATGGAAACGAAGCGGCGGCGCACGTAGCGCACATGTGCTGCGAAGTTATGGCAATTTACCCGATTACCCCGTCCAGCACGATGGGCGAATGGGCTGACGAATGGGCGGCTCAGGGCAAGAAGAATATTTTTGGCGTAGTTCCTCACGTCATTGAAATGCAGTCCGAAGCGGGCGCGGCAGGCGCTGTTCACGGTTCTCTTTCCGCCGGCGCTTTGACCTGCACGTTCACCGCGTCTCAGGGCTTGTTGCTGATGATTCCGAACATGTTCAAAATCGCTGGCGAACTCACCCCCACGGTTTTCCATGTTTCCGCCCGTACTGTTGCGGCTCACGCTCTTTCGATTTTCGGCGACCATTCCGACGTTATGGCTTGTCGTATGTGCGGCTGGGCTATGCTGGCTGGCACAAGCGTTCAGGAAGCGCAGGATATGGCGATGATCGCTCACAGCGCCACGCTCAAAACCCGCGTTCCGTTCCTTCACTTCTTTGACGGGTTCCGCATTTCTCACGAAATCAACTCGATGGAAAAGATTACCGAAGATCAGGTCAAGGCGATGATTCCTCTCGATTTGGTCAACGCTCATCGTCAGCGCGGTATGAACCCCAACAAACCGACTGTTCGCGGCACCGCTCAGAACCCGGACGTTTACTTTCAGGCTCGCGAAGGATGCAACAAGTACTATGACGCCGTTCCGGCTGTCGTTCAGGAAACGATGGATAAGTTTGCCGAAGTTACCGGCCGTCAGTATCATCTGTTTGATTACGTTGGATGCCCCGAAGCCGAAAACATCGTCGTCTGCATGGGATCCGGCTGCGGCATTGTTGAAGAAGCGATTGAACGCCTCAACAAAGAAGGCGAAAAGATCGGTTTGGTCAAAGTTCATCTGTTCCGTCCGTTCTGCGGCAAAGCCCTTTCAGACGCCATTCCGGCTACCGTCAAGCAGATTGCCGTTTTGGACAGAACCAAGGAAGCTGGCGCGTTGGGCGAACCTCTGTATCAGGACGTCGTTACCGCTCTGGTTGAAGCCAAGCGCACCGACATCAAAGTCTTCGGCGGACGTTACGGCTTGTCCTCCAAGGACTTCACCCCGGCTCAGGCGAAGGCTGTCTTTGACGCCCTGAAAGCTGGAACCCTCTGCTCCTGCAAGAAGTTCACCGTTGGCATCGAAGACGACGTTACCGGTTTGTCTCTGCCGTACGACCCGACCTGGAGCACCGAAGCGGATGACGTTACCCGCGCTCTGTTCTACGGCTTGGGATCTGACGGAACCGTCGGAGCCAACAAAAACTCCGCCAAGATTGTCGGTACTTACACCAACCTGTATTCTCAGGGATATTTTGAATACGACTCCAAGAAAGCCGGTTCTGTTACGAAGTCTCACCTTCGTTTCAGCCCGCGCCCGATCAAGGGATCTTACTTCGTTTCCAGCGCGACGTTCATCGGCTGCCACCAGTGGCAGTTCATCGAACAGGTCGACATGCTTTCCAAGCTTCAGGAAGGCGGCACGTTCCTGCTCAACAGCCAGTACGGTCCGGACGAAGTTTGGGATCATCTGCCCATCCAGGTTCAGGAAGACCTGATCGCCAAGAAAGCCAAGTTCTACGTTATCGACGCCGCTAAAGTCGGTATCGAAACCGGCATGGGATCTCGCGTCAACACGATTCTCCAGACCTGCTTCTTCGCTCTGGCGAAAGTTGGCGGAATGTCTGCTGACGAAGCGATTGCTCACATTAAAGACTCGATTCAGAAGACCTACGGCAAGAAGGGTCCGGCTGTTGTCGAAAAGAACTTCAAGGCTGTCGACGCCGCGTTGGCTGCTCTGTTTGAAGTCAAGGTTCCGGAAACGGCAACCTCCAAGATCGTCCGCAACGCCGACTTCCCGGAAACCGCTCCGGAATTCGTCCGCAGCGTTCTGGGCGTCATCAACAAAGGCGAAGGCGACAAGCTCCCGGTTTCCGCCATGCCTGCTGACGGCGTTTTCCCGACTGCCACCACGCAGTACGAAAAGCGCTCAATCGCTCATGACATCCCGATTTGGAATCCCGACGCCTGTACGCAGTGCGGTTTCTGCTCGCTGGTTTGCCCGCACGCCGCGATTCGTATGAAGGTTTACGACGCCGATAAATTGGCTGACGCTCCGGCTGGATTCAAATCCGCTGACGCGAAGGGCAAAGATTACGCCGGCATGAAAGCGACCGTTCAGGTCTTCCCGGAAGATTGCACCGGCTGCGGTCTGTGCGTTGGATTCTGCCCGGCTGCCGCCAAGGGCGCTATCACGATGAAGAACAAGATCGAAAACATGGACGTCGAAAAGCCCAACTGCGATTACTTCTTCAATCAGATCCCGGATATCGACCGCGCCAAGGTCAATGCGGACTCCGTCAAGGGTTCTCAGCTGCTTCGTCCGCTGTTTGAATTCTCCGGCTGCTGCGCCGGCTGCGGTGAAACCCAGTACATCAAACTGGTCACCCAGTTCTTTGGCGATCGTCTGCTCATTGGTAACGCGACGGGCTGCTCCTCCATTTACGGCGGCAACCT
>JAZRTH010000432.1:0-1355 GCA_045651945.1 Thermoguttaceae bacterium | reverse complement strand
AAGACTGGCGCAAAATCGACGAGTCGGCGCTCAAACGAATCGACAAAGCGCTCGAATACGGCCGCAAATACGGGATTCACGTTCTTGTCAACATGCACCGGGCGCCGGGATACACAGTCGCCTCGCCGAAGGAAGAGAAACCGGTCTGGACGGACGACGAAGCCCTTGACGTCTGCACGATGCACTGGTCGACGTTCGCCAAACGATATCAAGGGATCCCGTCCAGCCAGCTGAGTTTCAACCTGTTCAACGAACCGGCAAACGTGGATATTAAACCGTTTATGAAAGTTCATCGACGTCTCGTCTCCGCCATTCGGGAGATCGATCCGCAGCGGCTGATTATCTGTGACGGGATGTCCTGGGGCGTGCGTCCGGTTATGGAACTGACGGAATTAAAAGTCGCTCAGGCAACCCGAGGGTACAAGCCCATGACGGTCAGCCATTACAAAGCCAGCTGGGTCGGCGGCTCTGATAATTGGGCGAAACCGCAATGGCCGGGACTCAACGCCTACGGAACGCTCTATTCGCCCAATAAAAACGGCATCGACGACAAAGCCAAACAACCGCTGACTATCGACGGGGACTTCCCCAAAAAAGCGACTCTGCGCCTGAAAGTCGGGCAGGTTTCCGCCTCCGCTACTATAGAAGTCAAAGCGGACGGCAAGACGATTCTCAAGCGCTCGTTTGTGCCCGGACCGGGCGAAGGCGAATGGTCGCAAGTCGTTCATCGACCAGAATGGGGCGGCTGTTACCAAAACTACTACGACCTGGACGTCTTTGCCGACATTCCAGCGGGAACGAAAAAAGTAACAGTCCACATGACCGGCGGGGACTGGATTTTCTTCAAGGAGCTTGGTCTGAAAGTCGAGGGCGAAGCGGAAGAATCGATTGCCACGGAGATGGGCTGGAATATTCAGCCGGGGCAATTGCTCTGGCAGCGTACAGACAACGGTCGTTACGAGTTCGCCAACGGCGGGATTTCCGGTCGGCAATGGCTCTATCAGGAAACGATTCTGCCGTGGGAACAGCTGCGTCCGTTTGGCAAATGCGTCATGGTCGGCGAGTTCGGCGCGTATAATAAAACGCCTCACAACACCGTTCTCCGCTGGCTGGAAGACATGCTCGCCAACTGGAAAGCGCAGGGCTGGGGCTGGGCGATGTGGAATCTGCGGGGAACGTTCGGCATCCTCGATTCCAATCGCGAAGACGTTCAGTACGAAACCGTCGCCGGGCATCAGCTCGACCGAGCGGCGCTTGATTTGTTACAAAAGTATATGTAAGAGTTGAAATCGATGAAAGACGGTAATGGAGCGAGCGTAGCGAGCGGAATTACGCAGTTCGCCGTAAGGCGAACC
>JAZRTH010000431.1:0-2133 GCA_045651945.1 Thermoguttaceae bacterium | reverse complement strand
CAACATTGCAGACCTTCGTACCAGGATACGTCTGACGTTTCCTTTGTTACCACAAGTCGTCGCAGAGCGTTATTTTTAGGGGAATTACTACAATCTTAAATTGTATTTGGAAGGATTCCAGCAATTAAGAAAAACGGAGGTTGTATATGTTTATACGCTCAAAACATTGGTTATCATTGATAAAATATACGTTATGCATTTTGATTCTTGCCTGCCTAGCATTTAATCAAGGGGTTGCGGAAGATTTGGATGGCGACACGACAAAAACAAATCTTGCCGGAAGCGAGGATATTAACATCAACACGTATACGTTAACGCTTGATAATACGGACAATTCTGTTTATTCTGGAATTCTTTCCGGGACAGGTCAAGTTATCAAAACAGGTTCGTACCAATTAACTCTTTCGCCAGAAAGCGGGTATGTCGATTTAACAGGTCCGGTAACCGTACAAGCGGGAACGTTAAATTTAGCTACCGAGAATATTTTTACCGGTTTGCTTAATCATCTCTATACTCAACCCAGCCCCTCTATTACCAATAACGGGACTATTATTGTCAACGCCAGTCAATTTATTCCGAATTTGAGTGGAAGCGGAAATATTCAAATCAATGGCAATAATACCTTGACGCTTGCTAATTCCGTTTCTTCTGAATTTTCTGGAGACATTTCAGGATCTGGTCAAATTGTTATTACTAAACCAAAGTGGGATTCAACAGCTCAATTAAAACTTTCGAAAGAAGGCGGGTATTCCAATTTTACTGGTTCGGTAACCATACAGGCGTCTGAGTCAACAGAAAATGCTTCGCATGCAGAGGGGGTTTTGTTGACGGCTGCGAATATATTTTATAATGCATCCAGCATTACCAATGATGGGACGCTTATTGTCAGCGCCAGTCAAGTTCTTCCGAATCTGAAGGGAAGCGGAAAGATTCAAATCGATAGCGGCGTTAATACATTGACGTTTAATAATACTGGCGATACTGATTACGCTGGAAGTATTGAAGGGGCAACTAATCTTATCAAAACAGGTATAGGGGAATTAACTCTTTCGCACGATAATGGATTCCCCTCTTTTACTGGTTCGATAACCGTAGATAAGGGATCGTTAATTTTGGAAAAATGGAATATGTTTCGTATTTCACCGCCCACTGTAACTAATAACGCGAAAATTATGGTAGGCGGGGGCGAGCAAGTATTTAAGAATCTGAGCGGAAGCGGAGATATTGAAATCGAGGCTAACACAGATCTTATTTCCATCTATGAGAACGATTGCATAATTTCAGGAAAAATCATTGGCGGCGCCGACCATACCGAATTTGAAAAGAAAGGTCCAGGTACACTGACGCTCACTGGCGCCAATGAGTTCGATGGATATATAAAGATAGATGAGGGTAAAATTATCTTTAAGGGAGACGCCATTGAGTGCAATGAAAAAATTGAAGGAAATGTGGTTCCCGGAACAAATCGCGTGGTGGGAGACGTTGAATTTTATACCGAAGGAACAAAATTCATTTGCATTCCAGACGATTCAAAACATATTTTGGTTAAATCTATTGAAAAAACTGGAGATAGCGATAGTATATTACAGATTTACGAGGGAGCCACGGGATGTGTAAGAGCTGAAAGTTTTGTTATTTCATCCGGTCATCTTGATTATGGAGGTTATTTTCAAAGCATCCCTCCAGAGGGGCAGGAATTGGGTATTTTTGACGTTAAAGGAGAAACTACTTTTTCACCAGGGATTACCATTGACGAACATAGCGAAGTCAGCGATACAGTTGGCACAATTACTATCTCTAACGAAGCAAGATTGACAATCGAACAGAACGCTCTTATTCTGTTTGAGTTTGACGCTTATAAAGAAGAAGGTTTGAGGTTTGACAAAGTCGTTTTTGAACATGAAAACAGTACTTTCGTAGCAGCCGACGGAACTATTGACATTGCGTTTTTGTCTGACGATGCCTGGAAATGGGCAAAAGAAGGCGCTGAATACTGGATTGTTGACGACCATGGCTTTAACAATATACCAGAAGGCGAAACGGTAAATTACGATAATTGGCTGCGCGATACATACAAAGACTATTTTTCTTTAGTAGGAAGATACAATGGTCTTTATCTCGTCGGTAAAGGAG
>JAZRTH010000430.1:0-4060 GCA_045651945.1 Thermoguttaceae bacterium | reverse complement strand
AAGCGGGTTGTTCATCATGCGGGAGGTAACGCCGACAATTCGCGGGACGCATGGATAGTACAGGTTGTCCAAAGAGGCGTCGTCGCCGTCGCGAAGAACCGCCTGGTCGATAACGACGTCACGGAGCGTTTCCTGATGTTTGGCGGTAAACCCAATCTCTTCCCGGTCCGTGGGAAGATCAATATTCCCGATAACAGGCAGAGCGGTTTTGACAATCAAACGATAGCCGCCGTTGTCGCGAACGGTAATGGCGTCGCTGCGGTCTGTTCTGTACATGAACAGCGACAGCGACGGTATAAGGAACAACATCGCCGCTCCGGTCGCCATGATAAAAAACGAGCGTCTGGGATGTCGAACGTAATTGCATAAATCGCTGGAAAACGTTGCCGACGGTTTGCGTCTGAGCTTGTAATGGTACGACCAGATTCCAAACGCGAGCGCAACAGCCGCGGCAAAGAAAATAATCCGGGGAAGGAGTTTCATCGATTCCAGATTCCAGGTCATCGGCGCCAATGCAACTCCAAAGAGGATCAGCCAGAATATTATCTTAAGCAGCGCGCTGGCAATGCCGCTTGCAGGACGCGATTCGTATGGGGTTGGGAACTCAAAGATTCCCTGAAGCCGATGGATGGATCGGACTTTATCCAGATTTCGGATGCTGATAATCGTGGCGATGAACGTTACAAGCCAGCCGACGAACGCGCCGGGAATCAGGTCCCACGGGTTGAGACTTACGCTCACAAACGGAACGCCGATGATTTCCAGACCGAAGTGGTTGAGGTATACAACGGCGAACGCCGTCAGAACAAGCCCGACGCCTATGCCCAGCAAAGCTCCAACGGAGCTGATAATCATGTTTTCGTAAATGAACGATTGTCGAATCTCTGTTACATTCCAGCCGACTATTTGCAGCAGCCCGATGTCTTTGCAGCGATAATCTATGTTCAGCCGCATTTGCAGGACGGTTAAAACAAGAGAGAAGAAGACAATCGTCAGCGAAATGCAAATAAAGAATAAGGCGAAATCGTATGCGCCAATTGAGCACAGCGACAGTTTGTCTTTCAGCGGTATGAACGTCCAGCCGACTTCCTGCGGCGCGGGCGCCAGGTCGCTGGAACTGGGCGGCGCCAAGCCCCAAACTCGTACAGACGTGATTGCCCCAGCGCTGTTGGTAAACAACTCTTTGGCTTCGTCCAGGTTGATATAAAATTTGGGAAGCGCTCCGTACAGATCCCAGTATTCTTCGTCTTCCGGTCTGATGATGCGGTTGTCTATGGGGAACGAGATTTCCCAACTGTGAATGCTGTTTTTATCGGAAACGCCTTTGATAAACGGAACCCAGGAGCGTTCGTAATAAAGCGGATCGTCTTCCAGAATACGGCTGACCTCAAAGACGCGTTTTCTCAAAATGGATTCGCCGGTTGCCGGGTCAGGAACGTAAAATTCCAGTTCCAGAGAGTCGCCTTCGACGAGTTCCAGATCGCTTGCCGCTATTTGCGATACAGCAATCTGTCCCTGTTTGATAAACGGAACGCGCGCGTCGTCCGTCGCCGCCAAAAATGAGTACGAAATATAAGGTCTGTCTTCTTTTCGGATTTCCTTTTTTACAAGGGTTGTTTTATTGACAAGCGTTGTCAAGACGTTTGCCAGTTCAACCCGCTTGTTGGGATACAGAGCGTCAATGCGATTCATTAACGCGGCGCGCTCCTGTTCAGAGAACGACAGCCGGTTGGACGACACCGTCCAGAAATCCAGATCGGACGTTCTGAACTGGAAGCTGTAATCGTCCAGCGTTGGGTGATAATTGTATGTGATTGCGGAATCGGAAAGAATAATATTAGCGCGATCTTCCAATCCCATTTTTTTCTGAAGCCAGTCCAGCGAGACGAACACGTTAACCGCGGGACGCTGAGAGGCTTTGAGGTTCAAAGACGCGATTGTATTGTCAGGAACGATGTCTTTAACTGTAACAGACAGTTGAATCATCGTTCCGGTTCGTTTGGCAAAGGGAGAATCCAGCGGGATGTCCTGCGGACGCTCGACTGCTAAAATCAAACCGTCGCCGACTCTTAAATTCCAGAGTTTTGCAACGTACTGGCTAACCGTTGCTTCGCCCGGTTTCGGGTCGTGAAATTCCGGTTTTCCGGGCGTTTCCAAATGAGAAAATTTTTCGTCAACGCCCCACAAAACGCACGACCGAGTATCGCCGATTGGAAGCGTTTTAAAATCGTCTGTCTCGTGGACATGAGAAATTATTGCGGCGTTAAATCTCAGCGCAGACGCTAAAATTGCCGCGGGCTTGAGAGAGTGACTTTTGTCGTTGACGACTTTTTGTCCAATAGCAATATCGGTTGCCAGCTGAGTGCGAAACGTCGTCGGAGCCGGCAGACAGGATTCAATGCGTCCAAGACGGCTGTTGACCTGCCGCGTCATGCTGGTAACCAGCGATGAGCTTAAGCACAGCGCGCAGACAAAAATGCCGGTCAGCATGGCGGCGCACAGCGCAGGAGTCAGATTTTTACGCCAGAAAAAACGCGACGTTCTTACTGCAAGTTTATAGGGAATCGGAGCCTTCATTGAAATCTCCTCCTGAAAGCGTCCAGTTCAGCGCCCTCTTCCGGCTGCGATTCCGGCTTTGGCTGTAACATATCAACGTCCTGTATGAACTCTTCTCCATCCAGCCCCAATGCGGCGGGTTCAGCGTCTTCTGACCGGATATTGAGAACGGAGTCGTTCTCGTCCAGCCCGTATTTGCGGCGTCCGGAAATAGTCCATCGAGTCTTTTCCAGCCTCGCTGTGCGGTCGAATTTTTCTTTACAATCCGGGGAGTCCGAAGTCATAATCAGCATGGAGCCGCAAGACTTTTGCGCTGCCAGGAAATCGTCGATGAACGGTTCAATGGCGCGAACGTCCAGCCGGCTGACCGGTTCGTCTGCCAGAATGAGCGACGGGCGTTTGATCATCGCTCTGACCGCAGCGGCGCGCTGCTGCTGATCGCGGCTGAGCGTTTCCGGATGAGCGTTTTGGCAGTTGTCGATTTTCATCTGCGCTAAAAGCTCTTTCGCAAACGCGACGTCCGCCTTGAGCGGCAGCCCGGTTGCCAGACACGGAATAAGAGCGTTTTCCAGAACCGTCAGCTGCGGCAGAAGATACGCCTCGGAAAAAATGAATCCCAGATAATCGCGGCGAAATCGGGAAATTTTGCTGCGACCAAAGGTCAGCGGGTCGGTTTCGCCAATCAGGTACGTCCCCGTGGTGGGCGATTCCAGACACCCCAAAATATTGATTAACGTCGATTTTCCCGCCCCGGCGGGACCGACGACCAGCAGCGTTTCGCCTTTGTCGAGCACGATGCTCACGCCGGTAAAAACCGTCTGGTTATTGACGCCTTCTTTATACGTCTTGCTTAAATTGCGCGCAATTAAAGACATGTTAATTCGGAATGATGAATTCGGAATGCGGAATTAAATCAGGTCGCTCAGGGATGGGAAACCTGTTCCCGTATAGCGCCTAATCCTTACAATATATCTCTCCTCATCAGGTTTATCGATATTTAGACGTTTTTCAATAAGAAATAATTCAATGTTTATACTATAATATATAGAAAATAGTTCTCAAAATTTGATAGAACTAAAATAATCGTTAAACTTAGTTGCGAGTTGCGAGTAGCGAGTTGCGAGAAGTTTTTCTATTCTGCTTATTTCCTAATTTAGAATATACAGATGTATACATGAAACAACTTTGCGTTCTGACGCTTGGGCTGACGCTCATCGTTGTATTTGCGCTGCTTATAACAACGACGTTTTCTGTATGCCATTTGGTTCAGCTGATTAAAATCAATTTTTCAGCCCTTGAGACGGTTGATAAGCTGGACGAACTGGCTGAAGGGTATTTGGTAGTCTATTCGTCTATGTTAAGCGTCGCTCTGGTCTTTTTAGGAATAATCGGGTCGTTATTGCTGAAGTATTTATCCAAAGACGAAGACGCCTCAAGCCGTCATTACGCCTGGATTAAAAGAATCGTCTTTGTAACGAATATAATTCTCGTTTACGCAAAGTCG
>JAZRTH010000429.1:0-10580 GCA_045651945.1 Thermoguttaceae bacterium | reverse complement strand
AGATCACCCTCAAAAAAGGCTGGAACCGCATCGTCGGCAGAACGACCCATACGACCTGGCAATGGGTCATTTCCGTCGGATTTAACGGAAACGGTTTGAAGTATCGTTAATATTACTCCTCTCGCAACTCGCTCCGTGGGTTAAAACCCACGGCTACTAATATTGAACCGCTACGCGGTTCTTAAGGAACGCTTCGCGTGTGTTATTAAATTTCGCAACTTAAATATGAGAATCGTCATGATGGGCTGCGGCCCCTTTGCCGTACCGGTTTTTCGCGCTTTGGCGCAAAGTCAAAAGCACGAAGTTATTTTGCTTGTCAGCCAGCCGCCGCGCGAGATTAAAGGACGCGTTCAGCCGGAATCCCCGATGGTTACGACCGCCAAAGAGCTGGGCGTTCCCGTCTGGACGCCTGACCGGATTAACAACCACGTCGAGGAGCTTCGCGCCTATAATCCCGATATTTTGGTCGTTTGCGACTTCGGGCAGATTCTTTCCCCCGACGTCCTCGCCAGCGCGAAGTTTGGGGGGCTGAACCTGCACGGGTCGCTGCTGCCGAAGTACCGCGGGGCCGCACCGATTAACTGGGCGATTCTCAAAGGCGAGACGAAACTGGGCGTTACAGTAATTCATCTTACGCCTCAGCTGGACGCCGGACCGGTGGTCTGTCAGGCGTCAATGGACGTCAGCGTTGACCAGACCGCTCAAGACGTCGAGCCGCTTCTGGCGCAGCTGGGCGCGCCGCTGGTCGAGAAAGTTCTCGACGCTCTGGAAAATGGAACGTGTTGTTGTGAAATGCAATTGGAAGGCGAAGCGACTCGCGCTCCGAAATTGAAAAAGTGTGACGGAAAGATTGACTGGACGAAATCCGCTGTGGAAATCCGAGACTTGTATCGCGCCTTGGAACCGTGGCCGCAGACGCATTTCTTCTGGAATCGCAAACCGGGAGTCGAGCCGGTTAATCCGAACAATCTGCTGCGGCTTATTCCCCGTTCTATTCCACAGGTTTTAGACGAACCGATTGACGCCCCCGCCGAGCCGGGAACGGTTTTGGAAGCCTCTGACCGCCTTGTCGTCCAGACCGGAGCAGGGCAGGTCGCCTTTTCCTGCATTCAGCCGGCAGGCAAGAAGTGCATGGACATCCCTTGCTTCTGCCGCGGCTACGGACTCAAACCGCTGGACAGATTCGAGTAGAGATCAAAACGTATAGAAATAAAAAAGCGCGGCTATTTTACCGCGCTTTTTTTATTGGCGATTTACTCTTCTTCCGAAAGAGTTACTTGCTCTTTTTTCGCCAGTACAGCAATCCAGCCGCGCCGAGAATCAGCAGCGCCCACGTTGACGGTTCCGGAATCTTGTTGGGATCAACATTCTGAGCGTACGCCAAAACGTAGCCGTCTCCGTAACCGGCAAGCAGTGAGAAAGCACTGTTCCACGCGTCGTAACCGCCCTCTGCCAAGTAAAGAGAAGCGCCTTCGTCGGACTGATCCAAATAAAGCATGTTTAACGCGTATTGACCAACTTCGCTTAACAGCAGCGGGATGAACTCCAAATCGGCAGATCCTTCCGATTCAAATACCGTAGCGCCATTGAGCGTGAGTTTATATGGTTCATCGTTACCGACAGCCAAGGTGTACATGCCGGAAGATTCAACGTTCAAAACCGACAAAACGTTAACGCCAACAGGCGCGCCTTCGTCAGCTTTGTAATTGTCTAAAACAAGTTGAATGTCTTTATTTGTTGGTTCAGCGCCGCCGGTAATATAGTTTGCCAGTTCGTCCAATGTAGTAACGCCAGTTCCATCCAGGTTATAAGAATCAGCGTTAAAACCAGGTTCAACCTCATAATACGGCAAATTGCGAGATTTCAACGAAGTGTTAGCCGCTTGAACTTCAGCTGCCGTCGGGGCGAATTTGACTTGACGAATCTGGTCGAGTTCCAAATGGCTCCAGCTGGTTCCTCCATCGGAGTCAACAACTTGAATATAAACTGACTTGCCTTCCAGACCTTTCAGACTCCAGAAATCGTATTTGAAATCGTTGGTATCGTTGCCGGTCGCGGAACGGTAAACTTCTCCTGAGTCAGCGTCAATCAAATCCATGTGCTTGTTCGCAATGTTGTTGCCGCCTGAGACATAGAACTCCATAATGTCGCCCTGAACGAGGAATGGATCAGAACGAAGAACGCCCACAGAGCTTTCTTCTCCGCCGTTTACAGAACCGGTGCTGAGGAATCCCAGATTACCGTTATCAAACGCTTTTGATTCGACAACGTAGAAGTTGGTAACAGCGCCGTTTCCTCTGTTACCGTTGGTAAAGTTGGTAACTGATGGAAGTCTGTTTCCATCGGCGTCAATTTCGTACATGCCGCTGAACTCGCCGGCTGTATCGAAGTTGAAATCGTTAAGAACGATATGATGCTGTGCCGCGTCGGCTATAGCGCTGACTTGATTTGCGTCAACTGTCAATTGGGATGGTCCAGCCCAACCCCAACCTCCGGTACTGCGGTCAATGGCAACAACCACCAGGTTGTGTCCCTGACGTCCATCGAGAGAAATATCGGTATGCTTTGGAGTGTCGCTGCTGTTTCCATTGCCGTAAAGAATGTTGTTATCAGCATCGCGAACGTAATCGCCGGTTGTCAAATCCCACAGAGCGACTCCCGCTCCGCCGCTTCCACGGCTAGTAACGTCTAACGCCGCGTTACCGCCGACAACGTCAACGGAAAAGACGGAATCGGCAGGAGCGTCGGAAGCAACGGTAAACGTCGGTCCCCAAAGCATGCCGGTAGTTACGTCAGAATTGGCTTGTTCGTAAATGGTCTTTTCCGCGGCATCATCTGGCGCATGGTACATGGACAGCGCTTTATGGGTTCCATAATCATGGAGATTGCCCAGGGAAGCTCCGCCGCCGTTATACCATTCGTTAGTATTATTGCCCCAGTCAAAGTTTTCAACGTGAGGGGCTGCGGGAGCGTTCATCTGAGCTTGAATTTGCTCAGAGGTCAAAACTCCGTCTGTAATGGAAATGCCTTTCACATTGCCGTTTAAATAACCTCCGCCCATAGACGTTCCAATATCCAGATAATTGGTTCCTGCAAAGGCGGCAGCTCCTGTTCGGCTTGCAATTTCCTCGCCGCCGAGATAAATCTTTTGCGTTTGATTATCCGCATCGTACTGCCAGGTAAGGTAGTACCATTCGCCAGTAGTAAGGGTAACATTAGACGCTTGCAGGTCGTTGCCGTAAAATCCCATGTGAGGATGAGCGTCTCGAACAATCAAGTGAAGCCCTAAGCCATTTCCAGTTGCATTGTTGCCAAAGATCGATTTGTCGCCTGCCAGGCTGTCGCCCTCGAGTTTCACCCAGGCTGACGCGGTAAACGAACCGTTCATACCAGCTGATCCAACGGGAAGGTTGGTTCTGAGGTAAGAACTGCCGTCAAAGTGCATGTCTTCGTCGAGCCAATTGCGGGAAATATTGCCGGTGGCAGTATACGTTACGCCGTCTGATCCAACCATCGAGTTCAGACCAATATTAATCGTTTTGGTTCCAGCTTCAACGGTAGAAATTTGAGTAGGATCTCCGCCGTTGCTGATGTATGCGACCTGGTCGTTTCGCAGCGCGCCGGAGTAGATCGCAACGTCGTCCAGAGAGATGTTTGCAAAACCGGTGTAAGCGCCGCCTGTATATCGACCGCTAAAGACCAACGGTTCGCCTTGACCGCCAGCTGAAGTGGCAGTATCTGGAATACGCATAATGATCTGACCGTCCATGTACAGTTCGCGGTACGTTCCGCCATAGACGGCAACGAGGTTGTGCCATTCGCCATCGTTGATATTATTATATCCGGCAACGTTAGGGACGGGGTCGTCGTCTCCGCCGGAAATACGATAGGTAAACGTCGGATACGTGTTGCCACCCTGACGACGCAACTGCCAACCGTATCCGCCTTCGCCGTTTTTGGCAAGGTACGGTTCCCAGTTGTCATTTGGCATGCCCTTGACCCAGGCGGAAATCGTATAGGACGCGCCAGCGAAGTCGTAGGTATCCAAATAATTGGGGCTGCTCAAATCCGCAGTTGTAGCCGTGTTTTGAATAATCGCGTACGAATCGTTTGTGAACGAGATGTAGTTGCCGGAAGACAAATGGTTGCCTGATTCTCCGGCAATTGGACTGAATGAAATTCCGTTGACGGTTTGTTCTTCGACAACCGAAGTATTGTTGACAAGAATTCCGTCGTGCGTTCCGGCGGCTACGTAACCGGCGGATTCTGTAATAGTACCGCTTTCAACAGAGTCTCCGTCAAACGTCCAGTACCCGCGCAAAACCGGTTCCGCCTGAACGGACTGAGCAAACAGCGCCAGCGCCGCAATCAGCGCGCAAAAACGCAATGTAACTTTCTGAAAGGTTTTCATGTTAACCTCAATTCAATAAAAAATCGTTGTTTCCAACAGGTGAAAATTTATATACTAAATAATGTATATTATACATTTTTACTATCTTTGCACTTTATATTATATTATAGCATAGTTTTCTCATTTTTAAAGCCGCAATTCAAAAAAACGTTAAAATTTTATATAATTATTCTGAATAGACTGTAATTACATCAGTTTATAATACTAAAATTATTTGAGAGTGATATTTTTTACAAATAGACACAATTATATTGCAATAATATGATCTTTCCCGTTAAACCTTGAATTTCTCAATGGCTTGCTCGAAAACCTGGTTGTGAACGAGCATGATAATCAGGTTGCCGGCTTTGATGGTGTAGTCGGCGTCTGGGGCGAGAACAAAACCCTGGTCGTTAATTCCGGCAATGAGACATTGCTGGGGCAAGCCGAGGTTTCGAATCGTCTTATCGCAGGCTTCGGCGCCCGGCAGGACTTCAACTTCGATAACCTCGATGTCTGACTGGTTGGCAAGCTGAGTTCTCATGAGAACGGCTCCGGAGTTGAGAAGCCCGCGAATGCGGCTTGCCATAACGGTTCTGGGGCTGACGACGCGGTCAATCCCCAGCTTTTTGACAATCGCAGCGTAATCGGGGCGAGAAACGACGGCAAAAACCTGTTTTGCGCCCAATTCTTTTGCTTCGACGGCGCCCATGATGTTGTTTTCGTCGTCGCCGGTGCAGGCGATAAAGGAGTCAACGGAATCAATCTGATTCTCTTCCAGATCGCGTCGACTGAGTCCGTTAGCTTGAACAACGGAAACGGATTTAGAAAGATGTTTCGCCAAAAATTCACAGCGCGCCTTGTCGCGTTCAAAGATAATAACTTCGAAATTGGCGTGTTCCAGAGCTTGAGCGATAGAATAGCCGGTTTCTCCGCCGCCCATAATCATGACGCGTTCCGTTTTGGGTTCTTTGGCGTTAAAATATTTTTTGGATACGGAATTGATGTCTTCCGCCGTTCCGGTAAGAGAAATGACGTCGTCTTTTTCAAAGGCGTCGTTAGCCGTCATGAGTCGGGCGGAACCGCCGCGTTTGAGCAGCGCGACGCGTACTTTTGCCGGCAGCCGAAGTTCTCTTAATGTAACGCCGATAACAGGCGAGTTTTCTTCAATATGAATTTCCTGGACTTCCAGCTCGCCGCGGCTAACCAGATCTAAAACCTGAGACTGAGAACGGCGGACAAGTCGAACCAGTTCCAGCGCGGTGAGCTGTTCCAGACTGACCAAACGATCAATGTGAAAATGGTCGCGATAGTCGAATACGCCCAGATTGTTGATATAAGGCGAGTAAATTCTGGCGACGGTTCTTTTGGCGCCTCGAGACTTGGCTATTGACGCGGCAATAATATTGACTTCTTCTATTCCTGTAACAGCCAAACATATATCGCAATTCGAGACGCCGGCGGTAAACAGAATGCCTGGGTCTGCGGCAGAGCCGTTAATGACTTTAACGTCCAGCTCTTTTAGACGTTCAACCCGTTGAGGGTTGTTTTCGACAACCGTGATGTTGTGATAACCATTACAAAGCGTTTCTGCGATTGCATATCCGACAGAACCTCCGCCCAGAATTGTAATTTGCATTTGTATTGTCCTTTAACAACCAAAACAGCCCCAAAATATCGCCAGCGAAACTAGCAAAAACATGAATATGCTCAGGCTGATTCTTAAGCCCTGTCGAATTATACTCTTGACGTCTTCGCAGCGCGTCCCGGCGTAAACAAAGCTTATGCCTAAAGTCAAGGGAATCAGGTGGAGATAATAAACGATGTCCATGGTGGTATGTTGAGTGTATGAGTGATGAGTGAATGGAAGGCGGTAATGGAGCGAACAACGTGAGCGGAATTACGCATTCGCCGTTAGGCGAACCAACTTCTATGAAAGTTTTCAACTCTTATCTGCCGTCTTCTTTGCCTTCTTTTTGTCTTCCGTCTCAATTACGATTCCGCCGGCGGCGTCGAAGACGACCAGCAGGTTGAGCAGCCCGGCGATCGTGGTAAACAGCGTTCCGAGTTCGAAATCTTTATTGAGCGATTTCCGGATTTGATGGAACGTGTAGTTATACTTGCTGTTCTGTTCTGCCAGACTTTCAGCGCTGAGAGTTGCGTACTCCAGTTTTCCGTGGTTGTTGACCACGTATCGGGAGGAAATCGGTGGAGCCATGAATCCGTGAAGCAACGGGTCTTCGCCGTTTTTAACGCGATTGGACTGAATCAAAGCGGGCAGAGCGGGCGCGCCGATGCACGCCTGACCGAGGAAATAAAATCGGTGGTCGTCAGGCGCCCATTTCCAGTACATCGCTCGACCCCAGCCGACGTCTCCGCTGCTGAGAACCAGTCCGTAGATGAACAGCCCTAAAACGCAGACGCAAAAGACAATTCCTTTGCCGATTCGTCCCTGATAAATATGCCCGGCGCCGGGCAAAACAAACGTCAAAAGCCCCGCCAAAAACGGATTTTTCAAGTCGATTTTCGGCTCAGCGGTTGGCGTTTGAGTTGTATTCGTAGTTGAATTATTGTCGTCCATATTGATTTATATTGGCGAGTTGTGGATAGCAAGGAAACGTTTCCGACAGCGTCTCCCTGATTGAAAACGTCTGTAATATTATAAACTAAATTGGGAATTTACGCAAGGGGAGACGGGAAGACGCTGAATCTTTGGTTGCGAAAATAGGTAGTTTTTATTTTTGAACGCAGAGTACGCGGACTCTTCGCAGAGAGCGCAGAAGCAAGCAGACATGTGTCATCTACGCCTGATTCTCAGGCTATGACACGATGTCCGCTTGCGTTTTTAAAAAATAATTAAATTAATCGGACGGGAATCGTGGCGTAGCTAACGAAGTTAGCGTCGTCGCCACATTCCCAGTCCGTCTGCGTATTCTGCGAGTAGTCTGCGGTCTCTGAGTTCTTTTTTCTTACTGTATGATTTCATGCCCCCAAATTTTGAACGCACCCTTTTTTGATAAAATTTTGTTCTCTGCCTTGACAGAAAAAATAAAAAAGCTAAAATACGATACATAAACCGTTGAGGCGGGAGTAAAGGCAATCAATGATTCTACAGAGAGTCCGCGCAGCTGAGATGCGGGTGAAATACAGGTTGTCAAATGGGCCGCTGAGGGCGCTGTCAAATGCACCGGTTTCCGATGCAGAGTATTCAGCGACGCCAGGCACGCGTTAGTTGTCGGGGATATGTTGGTATCTTGCATTGCTCGAAGCGTTTTTCGCTCCGCGCGTCAAACCGTATTTAACGGGAATTTCTCTTTGGAGGGGTTCCGTAAAAATAGCGGTTGTTGAGAGAATAGATTGGCGATTTATTCAATCCATGTCAAGATACAGCAAGTATTCTGTCATGGACGTTTTTATTTTAAACGGCTCTTTTGCGCCGTTTGACAAGTCGTCATTCGTCTGGCGGAATACTGTCCTTAAATGGAATTGTTATTTTGAAAGGCGTATGATGAAAATTCTTCCGACTTTAGAAACCGTCAAACAGTACGCGCAAACCGGTCAGTACGACGTCGTCCCGGTTTACTGCGAGATTCTGTCCGACTTTTGCACGCCCATTGAGGCTTTGAGGGTTCTCAAAAACGTTTCCAATCACTGCTTTTTGTTGGAGTCGGCGGCGGCAAACGAGAAATGGGGACGGTATACGTTTTTGGGGTTCGACCCGAAACTGGTAATCACCTGTTCCCAAACTCAAATGCAGATCAAAGGCGCTCTTAAGCCGGGCGAGTCCGGTCTTGGCGCGGGCGAGCAGAGGACTGTTACAACGTCCAATCCGGAAGCGGAGATTCGCAAGATTCTCTCCGCCTATCGAAGTCCGAAGGTCGAAGGGCTGCCGTCGTTTACCGGGGGAATGGTCGGCTATTTCGCCTACGATTATTTGTTCTATTCCGAGCCGACGGCAAGACGGGAAGTCGAAGACGTCGAGAAGTTCAACGACGTCGACCTGATGCTCTTTGACAAGGTTATCGCGTTCGACAACTTCCGACAAAAGCTCATTCTGATTGTCAACATGCCCTTGAACGACGTCGAGGCGGGATACGCCCAGGCGGAAAAAGAACTCCACGAGCTGGTCAATCTACTCAAGACGGGCAAGAAATGGGAGATTCCCGAAAGCCGCGTTACCAGTCCTGTAACGGCTCTGTTTGACAAACAGCGGTACTGCGACATGGTTCGCAAAGCGCAGAAGCACATTTACGAAGGTGACATTTTCCAGATCGTTCTGTCCAACTGCCTGAGCATGGATTTTGAGGGCAGTCTGCTCAACGCGTATCGGTACCTGAGAACGATCAACCCGTCGCCGTACATGTTTTATCTGTCGGGCACCGACGTTGAAATTGCAGGGGCGTCCCCGGAAACGCTGGTCAAACTGCAGGACGGCGTTCTGTACACGTTCCCTCTGGCGGGAACGCGTCCGCGCGGGAAAACGGACGAGGAAGACAAGCTGCTGGAAGAGCAGCTTCTTGCCGACGAAAAAGAGCTGGCGGAACACAACATGCTGGTCGATCTCGGGCGCAACGACTTGGGCAAGATCAGCAAGTTCGGCACGGTGGAAGTCGAAAAGCTGCACTCCATCGAGCGGTACTCGCACGTCATGCACATCGGGTCAACCGTCCGCGGCGAGATTCAGGATCAATACGACGCTCTGGACGCCGTTGGCGCGGTCTTGCCGGCGGGAACGCTTTCCGGCGCGCCAAAGATTCGCGCCTGTCAGCTTATCGGCGAACTCGAGCAGAGCAAACGCGGCATTTACGGCGGCGCAATCGGATACATCGACTTTACCGGCTCCATGGACGTCTGTATTTCGATTCGAATCGCGTATAAGAAGAACGGCAAGGCGTTTGTTCGCAGCGGCGCTGGCATTGTCGCCGACTCCGTCCCGGAAAAAGAATATCAGGAATGCGTCAATAAAGCCGCGGCAATCGTTGATGCGTTGAATAATTGTAACTTATAGGCAATAGGCAGTAGGCAGTAGGCAATAGTGAAGAAGCCCCAGAGCGACCAACGGGAGCGGATATAGGCTTTCGCGCGGCAGCGCGGTCTGGGAGCGGCGCCTCGCCGCCTCGCAACTCGCAACTTAATCCCATGATTTTACTCATCGACAACTACGACAGTTTTTCCTATAACCTGTATCAGTATATTGGAGAACTCACTCCGGACATCCGCGTCATTCGCAACGACGAAATGACGATAGAGGAAATTCGGGCGCTGAACCCGGAACGAATTGTGATTTCGCCCGGTCCGGGTCGTCCGGAGAACGCGGGAATAATCTGTCAGCTGACGCAAAGCGTGTCACAGACAATCCCGACCTTGGGCGTTTGTCTGGGGCATCAGGCGATCTGTATGTCGTACGGCGGGGTTGTAACGTACGCGCCGCGGCTGATGGACGGCAAGCAGTCGTTTGTAACGCTCGACAGGAACTGTCCGCTCTTCAAAGACGTGGACGAGCAGACGCCGGTCGCCCGATACCACTCTCTTGCCGTGGATGTCAAAACCGTTCCAGCGTGTTTGAAAATAACGGCGATGGCGAACGACGACGGGTCTGTCATGGCGGTTGAGCACGTTCAATACCCGATTTTCGGCGTTCAGTTTCATCCGGAATCCATTTTGACTCCCTTTGGAAAAAAGATGCTGGAGAATTTCCTTCATTTCAAACCGAACCATGATTAAAGAAGCCCTGATTAAAATCGTCAATAAAGAAGATTTGACGTACGACGAAGCCTACGCCGTCATGACGGAAATCATGACCGGACAGACGACGGCGACGCAAAACGCGGCGTTTTTAGCGGCTTTGTCAACCAAAAGCTCCAAGACGGAAACGATTGACGAGATCGTCGGCTGCGCTGCTGCGATGCGCGCTCAGGCGCTTGCCTTTCCTTCTTCGCTTGACCTGATTGACATTGTCGGCACCGGCGGGGACGGGTCAAACAGCTTTAACATTTCCACAACGGCGTCTTTGATTTGCGCCGCCGGCGGCGTGAAAGTCGCCAAACACGGCAACCGCGCGGCGTCGTCAAAATGCGGAACGGCGGACTGCCTGGAGGCGTTGGGCGTGTATATCGAGCTGACTCCGGAACAGGCGCTGGCGGATTTGGAACAGGGCGGATTCTGCTTCTTTTTCGCTCAGGAGTATCAC